>JBGAGR010000366.1:0-5819 GCA_044226645.1 Aggregatilineales bacterium | reverse complement strand
TAGGCTGGCTCGTCGCTATTCCACTAATTTTGTATGTACTGGAACCCCTGTTGGGATTTTTCGCACCGCACCGTTATGGCTGGTGGTATGTTTTCGGACTCGCCCTGCTGCTGGGGATGGGCTTGGCTTTCCTGCCGAAAGTGGGGCGATTTGCTGTCATCGGTGCTTTTGCGCTGCTGGCCTTCTTCCCCTACAAACTGAACACCTATAACCTCATTTTGACCCCTCTCGGCGACAACATGGATTGGCTGCGTGGGCATTTTCAGGCCGAAGACGCGCTCATGCTTGACACGGCTATCACCTGTCGTTATCCCGAAGAATGGGATTACTACACCCGCCTGTATTTCCCACAGGGGTTACGTTATGTCTCTGCGCCGGAAGGCACACAACGCCTCTGGTATGTCGAATCGCAAAACGATGCCAGCCGCAAAGTCGAAGATCAGCTTGCTCAGACGCGGATGCCGGGACGCTTTGTCGGCCCGCCCGGCTGCTTTTTCCGCCTCTATGAAGCCCCGCCGGATACTGAAGGTATCCTCTTTGAGAACGGGATGCGTTTTCACGGCTTCCAGATCATGGACGGCGACAAACCGCTCAACTATCCTTTGGTTTTCCGTGACAGCGAACCCATTCGCGTTCGTCTCTGGTGGTCAGTCGATGTGCCCGTCTCGCTCGATTACAGCGTCAGCCTTCAAACCCGCGCCAGCGGCATCGCCCAAACCCAATCCGACAGCGCACCGCAGCTTATATACCCCGACGGCGCACCAGACGCGACAAGCCAGTGGATTCCCGGTCAGATTTATGTCGAGGAACGAACAATCGATATGCCTGCTACCGATTTCCGCCGCACTTACAATCTCGCGCTAACCGTCTACTGGTACGGCGACCCTGCGCATCGCTTTGCCGCCCCCGGCACAAATGCTGATGGCTTCCTGTCATTAACGACCATCACCCTCGTCGCATGGTAGATATGATGAAACTCAAGTTCCCTTCTAAATGACCGATATGCAAAACAGTTATACTCGGATGAAGCAAGTAGAATCGATTAGTGCGAACCTGGAGGCACAAGACGATGAATGATCCTCACGCGAACAAACCGTTATCTGAGGATGGAGATTTAGGACAAATGACACTAGGACAGCTTGTCACTTTGCTTGCCGACGACAATACACCTGAGGCAAGTCGAGCCTTCTTCCGGGCGCTTCTCGTGTCGAAAGTGGGTATTCGGGTAACGAAACCTTTGGGATCAATCAAATCGGGCATTTATAAGACAAAGAAGGATGACAATATTACCATACCCACAGGGCGTGCCCCGAACGGTGAGATTGTACTCCTAGTGTATTGTGACATCCCGGCAATGACCGCCGCAAATCCAACCGAGGCGTTTGCTGAATTCGACAGTCGCTTGGTACTTGAGTGGGCGAGGCAGGCCGGTTATGGTGTTGTCGTACAGAATGAATTAGATGGAAAAGCATCATGGGCCGGGGTTCCCGCAGCCGATGTTGTTGATATTCTCAATGGCAAATATGGATAATTGTGCCCGGGTTTTAATCGTTGCAACAGCGCAAGGTAAAAACAAAAAGGGCGGATGCTTTCACACCCGCCCTCTGAATGTCGCTCCAACAGGTACTACATGAAGCTCTTCATCAGTTTATCCAGCGCGTCTTTGGAAGGACGCAGTTTGTCCTCACCTAGAAGCGCCAGCGGCTCCTGCACCAGATGCAGCGTGTCCTGAATAGTCGCACGCGGTTCTTCGTAGTACAGCAGCCCGGTGATGAATAACTGATCCATCTGCGCCTTTTCCAGCATCTCGAAAGTCTTCCCTCGGCTGCGTGGGTCATGATCCGGACCGACTTTCTTCAGACGGATGTACGAACCGTCATGCATCTGCACACTGATCGTCTCGCCTGCTTCATAATCGGCGGTGATTTCTTCGCGTTCCGGCACATAGCCCTTCGGCATAAAATCAATGTCTTGCAGCCGAATTTCATGTTCCTTGCCGTAAGCGTAGCTCTTGTTCGAGGCATCATCGTTGTTGAAAGTCACGCATGGGCTGATGATGTCCAGCACTGCCGTTCCCTGATGGCTGATTGCCGCTTTTAGCAGCGTTTGCACCTGCTTGGCATCGCCGGAGAAACTGCGTGCCACGAAAGTCGCGCCGCCGATAATGGCTTCCAGCGCCAGATCAATCGCCGGGAGTTCGTTCTTCCCATAATACTTCAACACCTGTCCGGCATCCGATGTTGCCGAGAACTGGCCTTTGGTCAGCCCATACACACCGTTGTTCTCGATGATATACACCATCGGCACATTGCGGCGTACCAGATGCTTAAACTGTCCCATACCAATACTGCCTGTATCGCCGTCACCGCTGACTGCAATCGCCTTCAACTGGCGATTCGCCAGCATCGCACCCGTCGCCACCGAGGGCATACGCCCATGTACGGTATTGAAGGCATGTGACCGCCCCATGAAATAAGCTGGGGTCTTGCTGGAGCAGCCGATACCGCTCAGCTTAATCACATTATGCTGTTCCAGACCCATGTCAAAAGCCATACTGGTGATCTGACCACTGATCGAGTCATGACCGCAGCCGGGGCACAGCGTACTTTTCGAGCCGCGATAATCCTCGCGCGTCAGCCCAATGGCATTCGTCTTGATATTTGCTCGTCCACCCATCGTTATTTCCCCTCGTGCTTTACAATATTATCCACAACCCATTGTGCGGTCATCGGCAGTCCATCACCCAGCGGCAGAGAGACCATATGCTGTGTACTCTCAGCCGTATCCATGCGGATAATCTGCGCCATCTGACCGTCGAAATTATTTTCAACCAGATACACATGTTCATGCTGGCGAATGAATTCCATCACCCGGTCAGCCAGCGGCAGGGCACGGATACGCAGGTAATTCGTCTCGATACCCGCTGCTGCCAGTTTGTCCCGCGCTTCCACAATCGCCGGGTCATTCGTCCCGTAGGAGATAATGCCGATCTTCTTTTTGGCATCGTAATCCACCACAGGCTGCGGGAGAGTCGCACGTGAACCCGCGATTTTGCGGTGAATGCGTCCGAGATTATGTGTCCAGTCCTCGCTGCGTTCGCTGTAGACCGCCATCTCCGTGTGACCCGTACCGCGTGCGAAGTAAGCCGAACGTGGATGATCGGTTCCCGGAATAGTGCGGTAGCCGATGCCGTCGCCGTCATAATCCTTATAACGACCCCAGTCGCCATGTTCCTCGATAAATGCAGCCAGTTGGTCTTTATCCAGCACCTTACCGCGATTAATCGGTTGGTCAGGATATGCAAACGGATCGCTCATCCAATTGTTCATACCCAGATCAAGGTCGCTCATCACGAACACTGGGGTCTGGTACTGTTCGGCATATTCAAACGAACGCCAGCCGAATTCGAACGCTTCTGCCACACTGCCCGGAATCATCACAATATGCTTGGTATCACCGTGACTCAGGGTATGCAGGAACAGCAAATCGCCCTGGCTGGTACGTGTGGGAAGTCCCGTGCTGGGGCCGATGCGCGTCACATCCCAGATCACAATCGGGATTTCCGCGAAATAAGCCAGACCCGTGAATTCCGCCATCAGGCTGATGCCGGGGCCGCTGGTTGAGGTCATGGCACGTGCCCCTGCCCAGCCAGCGCCTACTAACGCGCCAATCGCGGCGATTTCATCTTCCGCCTGCAAAATCGCGACAGTATGTTCGCCTGTCACCGGGTCTTTGCGGATGTCCTGATGATCAAAAATCGTATCGACAAAGCTGGTCGAAGGGGTAATCGGATACCACGCCACGACGGTCACGCCGCCGAACAATGTCCCCAAACCGCCCGCTTCGTTGCCGGTAATCATGATCTTGCCTTCATTGCCACCCGGCATCGGCGCGAAATGATACGGGTCTTGTTTGACGATATTGGCTGCCGTCCATTCGTAGGCGCGTTTCACCATATCGTGATTGATCTTGGCAGGTTTTTCCTTGCCATTAAAATTCGTCAGCAGGGCTTGCCAGACCGTATCCAGCGAAATATCAAATAACTGCGCCACCGCCCCAACATAGACCATGTTGGCAACACGTTCGCGCAGGTCAGCATGAACACCTGCTTCCTTCACCATCGGATCAACCGGGATTTCGTAATAAACGATGTCTTCGCGGCTTTGGGTCCAGTGCCATTCCTGCGGGATGATACACACACCGCCAGCCGGGATATTTTGAATATCTTCCGCCGCAGTGGCTTCATTCATCACCACCGCGATTTCGGCTACCGCCGGACGTGCCACATAGCCATCTTTACTCGCGCGGATGGTATACCAGGTCGGCAGCCCCTTGATGTTCGAAGGGAACAGGTTCTTGCCGTTGACCGGGATACCCATTTTGAAAAGAGACAGCACCAGCACATTATTGGATGTCTGGCTGCCGGTTCCGTTCTTGGTCGCCGCCGTCAACGCGAAATCGTTGACAATCGGCTTACCCGTATACTGGGTCTGGGGTTTTGCTTGAGCATCTAAGACCATAAATATTTCCTTTACGCAGAGCGCTGCGTCCTGCTCCTTTGGCTGTTATTCGGTGACTTTGGTTTCTAAAAGGCTGACCGCCTGCTCCATATCCTGCATCTTAGGCTGATGGTGCAGTAGGTGTGTATGTTCCATGAACGCCTTCTGTGCCGCATCAAAGTCACCAGCACAAATCGCGTTGAGAATGCGTTCATGATAATCCCAGACCTGCTTGTGGTAGCTGTAATCGGCATAGCGGTTCAGTTCAACCGCCTCATAAGCATCCCAGTACGCTTCCAGCAGTCCCAGTACAAAGGGATTGTCCAGTCGTTTGAAGATTGTCAGGTGAAAAGCGCGATGCTCTTCCAAAGGGATGCGTATGCGTGTGGCATTCAGTTTCTCACGCGCCAAATCAATATAACGGCGGAGTTCCTGCTGATCGGCTTCCGTAATAGTCTGGCAGGCTTCGTGCCAGAAGGCCATTTCCAGATGCGTCCGCAGGGCACTGAACATCTCGAAATAGCGCAAATCGGTTGCCAGCGCGAAGAACAAACTCAGCCGTACCGCTGGGGTGAAACTGAATTCCTTCAGCCGCGTCCCCGTCTTGGAACGCACTTCCACCAATCCCAGCGCCCGTGCCACCTCAAGCTGCTCACGTACCTTGCTGACGCTGATCCCCAGATTATCCGAATCCTGCAATTCGCTGATCGTCGGCAGGCGATCACCCGGTTGGAAATTCTTCTTGACAATGTAATCGAGCAAATCAGAATCGAGGCGGATGTCAGTCAAAGCACACAACCTTCAACCACGTCATCTATTCATCAGATGAATCGTATAAATAGGTTGAATTCAGTGTAGCACTGTTTATGCAGTTTGGCTATTGAGAAGTCCCAATTCTTAGGAAGTTTTCACAAAATTCAGCGATTTTTCAATCTGCGCCCGAATCCGTTCGAAATCTTCCGGGTTGTGTTGGAAATCGCGCCCATCCATTTTGATAATCAGCGCGGGGCAGAATGTCCAGTCTTCAATCCACTGGTCATAATAATCATTCAGCCGCTTCAGGTAATCTACCGAGATATTCTGCTCGAATTCGCGTCCGCGTCCCTTGATACGTTCCAGGAGCGTATCCACACTGCCTTGCAGGTAAATAATCAAATCCGGCGGCGGCACAAATGCCCGTACAGCCTCATACAGCCGGCGATAGGCATCATAATCCCGCTCGGTCATATTCCCCTGCTCATACAGATTCCGCGCGAAAATCTCTGCATCCTCGTATACCGTGCGATCCTGCACCACGCTCCCCGGATGCAGCACCAGTTG
>JBGAGR010000365.1:0-5838 GCA_044226645.1 Aggregatilineales bacterium | reverse complement strand
GTTCTGATTTTTGGCATCACCATGTCGATGATTTTGTTCTGGGGCGAAGTGGTCGGCTCACTGCTCAACCGTGACGCTGGCCCAATCGGGGAGCGTCTGCAAATAGCAACCATCGGCTTTCTAGGACTGACGGTTATTTACCACTTCGTCCTGATGTTCCGTACCCTGAGCCTTGCCGCCAACAGCATTTCCCGTGAACGCCAGAATAACACCTGGGACATGCTCATCCTGACCGGGATTGATGCGCGGCAGATCGTGCGCGGCAAATGGGCGGCAACCGTCCGGCGGCAGTGGCGCAGTTATCTTCTGCTCGGCCTGATGCGTGCCGGGGCGATTGTCTGGTGGGGTGCTGCCAGCAGCCGTTCACTGATAAACGTCATGTACAGCTATAGTTATTACGGCAATTCCTATATCCGGGACATTATTTACCCCTCACCCTGGAGTTTTATCTTCGGCGGGCTTGCCATCATCGCCCTGACGATGGTCAATCTGGGCTTTACCGCCGCCTGTGGCATCTTGGCCTCGACCCAGATTCGCCGCAGCGCACTGGCTCTGGGACGCGCTATCGCTCTGCGCCTGCTGGTGATTATCGGCATCATCGTGATTGTGTTTGGCGTACCCGCTATTGCAGGCACATTGACTCACTGGCAGGTTAATCTGTGGATGGCAATGCCCTCATGGTTAAACACACTGCTTGAAGGGATGCTGGTCACACTGGCTGATAACGGTTTCACAATGGGATACCAATTCGCCAGCGCGCAGATTACCTATGACTATAGTTACTACCCCGGAAGTGAAGGGATAGGCTTTGCTGTGCTGGCAGTCTTCATCACGATTGGTTTGTACCTCCTGCTGACGCGCTTTCTGTTAGGACAAGCACAGCGGCAGGCTGTCCGCAATCAAGCCCTGCCACCGCTGCCCGGCGACAAGGTTCAAATCCGCAAAACGGCCTTATCCTGATTAAAGCGAAAATTCGAAACAAGGACTTGGTATGCTTTCATCCGCCGCATTTCTTCGACATCCCGTGACACAGGCCGAGGCGCACTATCAGGGGCGCATCATGGAAAACACCCGCGCCGGGAGCGTCTGGGTTGGCCTCGCCTACATCATGACCTATCCCGCGCTGCTGCTCTCGGTAGTGATCTATCTGGGCACACTCGCCAGCCAGATCATCCCCGGCAGCATCATCGTCACCTTCGACCAGAACAATGTCGCCCTTATCACGCTGGTCATGATTTACATGATCGCCATGAGCATCTCACTCTACGTGGTCGTCATGCTGGTCACATTTGGCTTGTCGATGAACAGCATCAGCCGCGAAAAACAGGGTAAAACCTGGGAAGCGCTGCTGCTCACCGGCGTGGATGCGCGCCAGTTGGTCTGGGGCAAATGGTGGGCGACAGTTCGCACGCTCTGGAAAGATTACGCGCTGGTCTGGCTGCTGCGTCTGGGGATGATTGTCTGGTTGATCGTCGTGACCGACGGCGAATTTTTCTTCCGCACAGTCGTGCCGCAGTTCTCGCCAGAACTGGTTTATCTGCTGGTCACAGCTTTCATGGTCGGGGTATATACCGTGCTGGATGCCATGCTGACGGCGGCTTTGGGACAAATCATCGCCTTGGGGGATAGACGTACCGGGATAGTCGTCTTTTTCGGATTCGCGATTCGGCTGTTTATGCTGCTGTTTCCAGTGGTTGTTCCGGTGATCGTTTTCACCCAGCGCGAAGTGCATGAAGCCTCGTGGTATATCGGCTTCTGGGCGGTCTGTTTGCTGGCCTATGGAGCTTTCATCTGGATGTTACTACGGATCGGTCAATGGCTGGCGGTGCGTCAGCAGGCGCTCCCACCAAAAGAAATCATCTAGCGTAGGGACACGATAATGCATTTTCACTTTTAAATACGGATAAAAATCGCCTCATGTTCCCCTCTCCAGGAGCTTGCGAGTGGGGAGGGGCTAGGGGTGGGGTGAATATCCGTCATAATTTGTTAAATTGCATTATCGTGTCCCCCATAACAGCTTATCGACCATCCGCCTTCCAGTTGCGGAACACTTTGAGCAGGTCTTCGCGAGGTTTGCCAACAAGCGAGTCTTCCGTCAGCCGTCCGGTCAGGCGGATGGTTGTTGCCATCTGCTGCACATAGTCCTGACATTCCTCGCAGTCAGCCAGATGCGCTTCGAAGCGCGTGCGCTGGTCATAAGGGAGCGCGTCTTCCAGATATTCGGTGACCAGTTCCACCAGTTCCTTGCAAGTCATCGGGCGGCGCTTACTTGGCATCACGACCTTTCTAATCAGCCATATAGTCTTCTAAAGCACGCCGCACCCGTGAACGCGCCCGGTGCAGCAGTACCCGCTGGTTGGTCTCGCTCAACATGAGAATGTTACACACTTCCGCCGAACTGAAGCCCTCAACATCGCGCAGGCGGATGACCTCGCGCTGGTTGGGCGGCAGGTTCTGGATGGCCTGGGCAATCAGCATCATCGTTTCGCTGGAGAGGAGATGAGCTTCCGGGACACTCTCCCAGTTTTGCGGCTTCTGGTCAGGCAGCCAATGACCCGGATAGTTGGGATCGTCAGCCGGACGGAAGCGATCCGCCGGGACAGCCGGTTCGGCTTCCGAATCGTCCGATAAATCCAGCGGCACATAGCGTCCTTCACGTTGAGCGCGTGTTTTGGCGCGGTTGGTCAGAATGGTAAAAATCCAGGTCTTGAGCGACGAACGTCCCTCGAAGCGGTCTAACCCTTTGAGTACCGCGATCCAGGTTTCCTGCACGACTTCTTCAGCGATTTCCTGACTGGGCACATAAATCATCGCAATACGCACCATAGAGGCATAGTATTGCTCGACCAACCCGTTAAAGGCATCTTCATCGCCATTCCGCAGGGCTTCAACCAGACTCATATCCGCGCTGGTGGCAATAAGTGGTCGTGAAGACGGCACTTCACCAGATGAGTCTAGCGGTTGTAAATCCGCCACGCTGTTCACCTCGATTTCTCAAATGTTCCGCGCGTAACAGTCGGCAATCATGGTATCGGATATGAGGGTTATATGTCAATTCGTGTGACACTAGTAGTCACTACCTGGTCGCAAAACACGGGGCGATAAGTCCTGTTTCAGGGAAGCAACCTTGTTCTGAGCGGCCTCTATGCCTATAATCGGGCATCTGGTGAATCAGATGAAAGACGTTATGTTATGAAAAAGTTAGCTGCAATTCTAGTCGTTTTAGCGGTTGTCTGGATGTGGACGGCTTCCGTTGTCGCGGTTCCAGTGTTAGCCATCGCCCCCACACCCACTTACGACCCACGTCCCCTCTGTGCAGACCGCACCGGGGCGACCACAGCCATTGTCCGCTACGATATTCCCTATGGCTCGGTCAGCAGCGGTGGTATTTACTGCCGTCCGCTCGTGCAGGATAGCAAATATCTGGTCAATTCCGCTCAGATCGGCAACCAGCAGGCCATCGATCTGGGGATTAAACAGGCGGTTGATGTCTTCGCCATTCTTTTCTCCGGCGCAACCGTGACGAAATTCAACAATCCGATCACGGTTTGTCTGCTGGGCAGCGGCGGCTTGTATTTTCTGGATGCCAACCAGCAGCCGCGCACCCTGACGCAGCTTACTGGAACCGATGACGGAACCTATACCTGTGGCAGCATTTCGACTGCCGGCACGCTCATTTTGTCCAACAGTGCCCCCGCGCCTGCGCCAGTTGTCCTTGGCCCGGAAGCCACACTCGAACCCGGTGTCACGCCGACGGCGGGTGCAGTCGTAGCCGCTGGCGAACTGACCAACTGTAAAGTGACGGTCAGCAAAATCGTGCGTCTGCGCGCCGAACCGAACACCACCAGCAAGATTCTGGCGCGTCTTCCTTATGACAGCGTTTGGACAGCTACCGGACACGTCGCTGGCTGGTATCGCATTATCTGGACGAATACACAAGCCTGGGTCAGCGAGAGCTTTGTCCGTCCATCGGGAAGCTGCTCGTAGAAGATTTAACGGAAATCCTCGTAGGGGCGCAACATGTTGCGCCCTCGTAACCCTTTTTGCAGACAGTCCCAGATTCTCCCCATTATGCATCCGGCAGCGTGAGTCCTGATTTCGCAGGCCGCTTGCCGCTCAGATAAAAACCCCGATTTTGCTCGATATAAAACGGAAAATCCTGCGCCCATGCTTTACGGGTATCCTGTCCAAAGGTCAGCACGAACGATTGAAACAAATCGAAATTTTGCGCGGCGAAATAATGTGGATTGCGGAAGAACATTTCGAAATATCCGGCAATGAATTCGCTGTTGTTCTGAAACACGTAGGGATGTCCAATCGGGAGCGTGTCGGTGGGCGGCGCACCATCCGTGAGACGGTTGTAGCGCTCCATTTCCAGCCGCTTGCCCTTCAAAAATAGTTCGCGTGCTTCCGGTGAAAATAGAGCGCCATCACTCTCGCGCATCCCCGGCAAAAATCCGCTGCTTTTGCTAAAAACTCCGTGTCCCCAATCCAGAAAATCCAGTAGATGACCGAACTCATGGAGAAACGGCGCAACTCCCGGTGTCGGCGCATTGAAACCTTCGAATAATCGTGCGAGGACAAGCTGTATACAGTCCAGTCTCCGGTTAAAACAACCTCCTGCTACACCGCCATCCTCGATAAATGATTTTTCTGTTACATACAACCGAGTGCGGCAATACGCAGCCATTAGTCGTTCTAGAATATCCTGACGATAGAAAAAGATTTCAGCGATTTGCGCCGCCACAAAATAAATGACACCTGGCAGAAAATCGGAGGCATTGTAGGTTAATTCATGCTGCGCATTATCCGCCGGAAATGCACTGTATATCCGTCCATCAAAACCCGGATTGAGCATAATATCATGTGCCAGTTTATAAAAAGATTTTTGTTCCACTTCATCCAGTGTTTTAAGCAACGGGTAGTAAGTGTTCAATGCTTGGGGACGGCGCGTTGCCATGAAGACTCGAAAGGCGAGTTGAGGCCAGCATTTACCATCTGTCAGTCGGATGAGTTGCGACATGTAATCATAGAGAGCCTGAACTGATACCGTCCCAATCGGCACTCCAAAATCGAGTGTTTCTGCTGCATCAATCTGCTTGTCGCCGATCTTTACCCATTCAAATGCGCTGGCTGGCTGAAGATAAAAAACATCCTGCCAGTTGAGTTTTAACATCGCCGCTCATCCTCACAATAAAAAGCCCCTCTACTGTAACCTAATCGCCTTTACCATGCTCATCAGGCGATGCCATTGTGATATACAATCAGCATATTGAGGATGCGTATGATAGGAAAACTTTGATGGGCAGAATCAGTTTGCGATTGCCAGATTCACTGCACAAAACAGCGCGGCAGTTAGCCGAACAGGAAAATATTTCGATCAACCAATTGATTACGCTGGCGCTGGCAGAGAAAATTTCTGCTCTGATGACGGAAGATTATCTCAAAGATCGTGCCAGGCGGGGTGATCGTGCGAAATTCGAGGCTGTGCTGGCGAAAATCGCGGATGTTGAGCCGGAGGAAGTGGATCGGCTCTAAACGAGACAAAAGTAGCATTCGCACACTGTAGGGACACGATATATCGTGTCCCTGTTTTTTATCAGCTATTGCAGAGGGAGACTAGCGCTTCTTGACATCCACATAGTCACGGGCAGTCGCGCCGGTATAAATCTGACGCGGACGATTGATACGGGTGGCCTTGTCGTCGGTCATTTCCTTCCACTGCGCGATCCAACCGGGCAAGCGTCCCAGCGCGAACAGAACCGTGAACATATCAGTGGGGATGCCCATCGCGCGGTAGATGATGCCGCTGTAGAAATCGACATTCGGATACAGCTT
>JBGAGR010000015.1:0-52928 GCA_044226645.1 Aggregatilineales bacterium | reverse complement strand
CGCCACCTTATCGGGGCGTGGTGCTGGTGGCTCCTGGCCTGTCAGATGCGCTGCTTGCGCCCTGATGAACCTACCAGCCAACAGCTCCGGCACTGTGTATGTCTCGCCAGCGCGGTATTGCTTCACGATGAAGCCATCAGGACAGCCACGGCGGGTTTGTGTCATGGTTACTTGCATAGTCCTTTGCTCCTCAATAATTGAGCTACATCTTGAATCACAAGCGCGGCATGCCTGACTGCCGACCTAGCGTTTAAATCGCCTTTCTTTATCAGGGCGTCGGCAATATCTATTTCCAATCCGTCCAGCTCTTGCTCTGATATTACGAATCTCTCGCTCATGGTTGCTTCCCTTCCTTGTTGCGTTTGGGTTTTAGACTGCGAATCAGTTTGGCAATAGGTGGGCGTATCGGATGCGTACCAGCAAGCCAATAACTCACGGTGCGGTTTGATACATCCAGCACACGAGCGAACTTCTCAACCCCGCCCCATGCTCTTACTATTGGTTCTAATTCTTCAGGATTCATCGTTGCCTCTGCGTTATTTGATGTGATGAGTATGCAACGGCTTCATGAAACAGTCAACAACTATTTTCACATATCAGCAAATAATATTACCATGGGTGGGGGTGTGATATTTCGCCTCACAATACCATGAATGGAAGGCGAGTCAGCAGGCGAGCCTCTTGGGCAGCAGGCCGTATGCGCCGACCAGCGGGAGGCGGAGAAAATAAAACGGGGCGCTTCCTTGCGCCCCATGGGTATTACCCCACAAGCTTTGCCATTTCCTCTGAAAGCTTCCACAGCGCCCGGTTCGTCCTTACATCAGCATCCACCGCTTTGATCGGTCTCGTGGTCATCCTGCGACCGGTGTTTCCCTTTCCCTTGACTCCACCCTTGGTAAGGGATTCCTGGCAAGTGTTCAGCGTCTTCCAGAGATTGCGGGTACCGTCGGATTCGGGGCGGTCTTCCGAGCGGCGGGGGATGAGGAGATGGGCGGGTTCGATCTGGGCCGGGGTGTCCCTAAGCTCTATGGCAGCGGTGGCAAACGCCAGTTGTTGCGGCGGGTTGAGCTGGATTTGCTGGAAGTGCTCGATGCGGGCGAGTGCCTTCGGTGCGTCTTCCGCAATGCGGTAAGTGGTGTCGATGATCTGCTGTTGCAGGTCTTTGCTTCCGCTGTGCTTGACGGCGATTGAGCCGAAATCTTCAGCGGCCAGGATCATCCCATTCGAGCACACCATGCGGAAGATGCCAGAATAGAACTTATACGCGCTGCTGCGGTCGTGGGAATTGACCAGCACAAGCTCCGGCATGTTTGGGCTGGGATTGTCGAGATATTGCGTGTGCCTGAGCCTGACCATGTGTTTTGTGAATCCGTCCTTGCCGGGAATTCGGCAACGGCTCTGGGCGGCCATGACAGGGTGAAAGCCCATGTCTGCCAGGATGTCGAGCACGCTGTAGGTGGGGACGAAACGGTAATGCTCTGACACCTTCTCCCAAGGGGCGGGGGCGTAGATGCTGGGGGCGAGTCGGAGAAGGGAATCACGGTCGAGGGTGGCGGGGGCGAGAGTTGTGCTGACCATCGGGAAGTCTCCTGATGCTAAGGCTGGTGGTCGCTTGAGTTTCCGGTGTGCAACGCACACGCGCGGAACTCAAAAGCGGCCAACGGCGGCAATAGCCGTGGAGAAATAGAATGGGGGTTTAAGAGAAGTCAGGGGACAAACACGATTCTGCACACGCGCAATGCAATGGAGCACGGAAGAATCGGGGCTTGAGCGTAGCGGCCCTTGACGAACGGCCCCCGCGTTTACAACCCGGTCGGTATTGCATCAGGGATATAAGGGGCGCGTAGCGGTGCGCAGCACGGAACCCCCGTTTAGCCCGACGGCGCAGCCGGGATGCCCTATTTCTGGATTCTTCCTTGTTGTTTCACTTTCGAAAGCTTCGAGACTCTTACCCGATCCGATAGATCAGGCCTGCCCCAGTCAACGGTGGCTATCTTCGTATGACCATTATCTTCTATGGAGGTAACCCTTCCCTTTACCATAGCAAAAGCGCCTGAATCTTCGCCCTCTTCCTTAAGCCACTCTCTCGAATATTGCACGGTATCACCAACACATATATTCTTGACTCGGGTTCCCCAGATCATCCCGCCATGCTCCGTGATACACCACCATCCATCCACACAGCAACACCCTTAGCATAGGTATCGGCTTTAGCCTTATCAGTAGAAACCCAGGTCAATTCACCTGCTGGTTTAAACTTCATGTGTTGCAAGATGCGTAGCCGCTCTTCGCTAGGCGCTTCCTGGAAAATGAATGCATAAGTATCTCCATCCTTGGTTAAGGTGAAGTTCCTCCCCTCGTGTAGCAATCCACGCGGTCGATTAGGTAGCGGCGGAATGATCTCTGTTTTAGGAGGAGGAAGCTCCGCATTGGTTCTAGCCTTAAGGAACTCCTGCCATCCGGGTGCGGCAGCTATTCTCTCTCTCGGTTCATGCTTGGTAGGAAACAGGCGCTTATCTAATTTCATAACCATCCCCCGCTAGTTTCGGGGACGGTAGCGCAACCTATAAGGGAAGTCAAGCGGGGCGTATAAATGAAGAAGGCCGCCCCATTCACATTGGAAGCGGCCTTACGTAAGTGGCAGGAGCAATCGACCGTTAGCGATACCATCTCTGGCGGTCGAAAATCACAAGAAGTTTATTGTGAGGTGTTACTCGAGATAGCAACGGCTACACACCTGACACACGCGAAGCGCAATGTCAACAAGATTATAGAACCGGGGGACTCAATGATAAGGGCTTCTCCCTACTGTACGGGGGATTATTACCCAGAGCTAATGCTCCTTCGAAAGCCTTTCTGCGGTGATTTAACACCACCCCCGGTTCTAACTCTTAGCGGATTACTCGGCTTCAGCGATGGACTCTACGACCATGCTGCCGCAATCCTGCAATTCTTTGAAGTTTTCTTTGATGTAATTCATGCGTTCTTCGCCCTTGCATTCAACGACGCAAGGATGGTCATCGCGCAGATTCAGTGTGACGTTCAATTTCATAGCAGCTTCCTTACAGGGTTAACGCGTACAATCTATCACAATCACATTACATGTCAATTTGAAAGAACCGGGGCTGTACTGCCACCGGGTAAAGCCCAATAGCTCCCCGGTTCTGCAACCGGCTACACCCCACCACCGCTATGCCAATGGCTTACCCCAAGTGGCACTTAGGGCTTCGCGGCAACCAGGGTATTAGCCGTGCTGTGGGTCTGTCGTTCAGTGCGTAAGGCTCCACAAACCGGAGGTACTAGCCTCCCCCACGCCGCCACAGCACCCCCACCCTAGCGCGGATTGGAGTTGTGGTCAAGCGTACACATGGAAAGCTGGGCAACCTGTGGAAAAAGTGGAAAAATAACCAAACTTCATCAATAATTCATAAAGAGTAGAACAATCCGTAAGTCTCTTTCTAGTGACATGTTGCGTCACCTAATTTGTTAAAAGATTAGAAAAAACTAATTCACCTTTTACACGCGTCGTGGACTAAAGTCGTTAATTGCGCCAACTTTGGCGCGCCAAATTTGGCGCATGCACCCAAGGAACAACCATGAAAACCCGTACATTGCGCGGCAAGCTGGAATCCCTCATCCTGGGAGATTCGCGCTCGAACCTGGGGGATGAAGAGGAGCTTAAAGCCCTCGCCCGTTCCTGGCTGGAAAGCCCTATCCACCCCATCCTCATCACGCCTTCACGAAAGGTGGCGGATGGAACACGCCGCGTCACCGGGCTGCTGCTCATCGGGCAGACCGAAGCGGATTTGGAAGAACTCGACCACGAGCCGGACGAAACCGAGCTGAAGGGCATCGCCCTGATTTCCGCCATCCACCGGGCTGATTTGTTGGGCTGGGATAGATACCAGTGCATGCTGACCCTTCTGGCGCTCAACCCCAAGTGGGATCAGAAAGACCTGGCGGAATTCTCCAAGCTCTCCCCCGCCACCATCACCAATGTCCTGTCGCCGGGTAAGTGTTCCCAAGCGTGGCAGGACGCGCTGAAGGAGGGCAAAGTCACCATCAAGGATTGCTACAAAGCCAGCCGCCTCAGTCCTGATGAACAGGAAGAAGCCTTGCGCCTCCGCCTGGGGCGCACGGCCAAGACCACCACCAGGAAGCGCCACAAGGCTGTCATGAAGCGCATCAACTGCCCCGTTGCCGGGGGCGTCACCGTCACCGTGGCTGGCAAGGGATTGGAACTCCCCGAAGCAATCCAGGCCATGAAAGCCAGCCTGGATGCCATGACCAGGGCCATGGAAAAGGGAATGACCGCCACCGCCGCGCAGCGGATGTGGGCAACCGCGTGAGGGAACCATGCTGGCAGAATCCGCCATCGTGCTCGTGCTCCTGTGGCTGGCGCACCGAAAGGGCAAGAAACCGCCGGAAGAAACGCCGACACCATCCGACCCGCTGGATGAGGTGCTCATCTGGTGGAACGAGGCTGACAATTTTACCTACCGTGATCTGCTGCGCTCTTTCATGGTCATGGGCGCAACCGGTTCCGGTAAGTCGAGTTCGATTGGCCGTGCGCTCGCCATCGCTATTGCGGGATGTACAAATATCGGAATGCTCATCATCGGCAGCAAGCCTGAAGATGAGGATTTCTGGAAAAACATACTGCGCGACCGCGAGATGATTATCGTGTCGCCGCAGCACAACAACCGTTTCAACGTCATCCGCCATCTGGTTAAATCCGGGGCAGACGCCAGGGAAATCACCGAATTCATCATGACGGTGGCGGAGTCCATGCAGCGTGCGGAGGGAACCGACAGCGAGCCGTTCTGGATCACCCAAAACCAGCGCGGCATCCACAACGCGGTCGAAATCCTCCTCTTAGCCGATGGGACGCTGGACGCTACGACGCTCCATGCTTTCATCAATGACGCGGCCACAGACCCGTTAGCTGTCCAATCACCCGAATGGCAGAAGGGGGTGCATTACCAGACCGTCGCCAGGGCGTATGCCGCCACGAAAACACCGGCGCAGCAGCAGGACTTCCGGCAGGCCGAGGCCTACTGGATGGAAGAAGTGCCGAAGATGGGGGACAAGATGCGCTCCTCCATCTACGCCGGGATTTTCGGGATTCTGCATCCGTTCTGCACCGGCACGGTCAGGGAACTCATCGGCTCGGACACCAATTTCGAGCTTGATAACGGCAAGATCATCTTCGTGGATATGTCTGTTTCCAGCTACGGAGCTAGCGGGGCCTGCGTCGGCGGGGCGTTTAAGTTCGTCATGCAACGCCACGTGCTCAAACGCAAGGACTGGAAACACATCATCCTGATTTGGATTGATGAGTACCAGAACCACATTACCGGGTATGACGCCAAATACCTGGCGGAATGCCGTTCGCATGGCGGGGCCATGATCGTGCTCACACAATCCATGCATTCGTTCTATTCTTCCATCGGGGGGAAGGAGGCGCAGAGCAAGGCGAAAATGCTCATGACCTCATTCGGGCATAAATGCTTCATGGCGCTGGGGGATGATGAAAGCGCCCAATACGCCTGTTCGCTCGTGGGCAAGGATATACGCCGCCTCGCCTCCACTTCTTACCACGGTGGGGCTAAGGCCAAGGAATCCCCACAAGGTGCGTTCAACACCAGTGTTACAGAGCATGTAGAGGACGTGATTCTGCCCAGGTACTTCATGACCGGGCATCTGACGGGCGGGGCTGCTTGCGGATATGTCTGCACCGGCTGGCTCATCCGCTCGGGGCAGGAATTCTCCAACGGCATGAATGCCATCAAGGTTAGCCTGTCCCAACGCTGACCGGAACCTATGGAGAAACCGGCCAGCGCGAGGGAAGGAAACGAAGCTGCGAGGTGATATTATCATCTAGGAGTGTACATGTCTACAGGCAATCAGCCTCAGCGCAAGATGACGCCGGCAGACGGGATTAACCTCCTGCGCATGGTGGCCATGACGCACACCGCCATGATCGAGCCGTTCACCCGGCATTCCTTCGGCTGCAAGCATTTCGACATCGCCGGGGGATTCGCGCTGTTCGGGCTGGCGCTGCTCGCCACGCAACACATCTCCATCCGGCTCTATTTCTACGCCTGGGTGGTGGCCATGGCGTATCACCGCATCAACGGGATGCGCATTCGCTACAAGTACAAAATCTACGTGCACAGCCTTTACATCGGCGTGCCGTGGTTCGCCATGCGAGCTGCGCAGGTAAAAACTTCCGAGGAGGGCTGGAAATACGAACCGCTGTGCGTGCTCGCCATCGGCGGGGCGCTATGGATTATCCACCCGCTGCTGGGGCTGGTCGTCGCCACCAGTTCTATCAGCTACCTCGTCCAGGCGGCCATTTACAAGGTGCATATCGAGTCGATGGTTCAGAACTACTACGACTCTGAAATCGCGCTCGATGCCATCCGCGAAGAAGCGAAGGGTAGGAGAATATGAAATTCCTCAAGGCAACCGCGTCGTTCATCGGCAAGGCCGGCATGCAAGCCCTGGAACGCGCCATCCCGCACGGCGCTTCGGAACTCGGCTCAGTGCTCTACACGGGCAGCGCCTATTCACCCCCTGGCGTGACTGAACGGCTCACCCAGGACAGCGTATACGGCAATGAAACCGTCCAGGCGGAAGCGGTGGAAGCGGTGCGCGATACCAAGATCACTATCGACACCGACAAGCACCCCATGACCGCTGACACGTACTATGTGCCGCAGAAGACCTACAACCACTTCGTCCAAAAAGACAAGGAGATGGAGCGATGATCCCCTTGTCGTTCATGGGCAACGTCCGTTCGCTGCTGGAATCCATCGGCGGATCGGCCAGGGACACCGCAACCAGCGTGCTTTGGAACTGGCTAGAGAGGTTTGGGCCATACCTGTTGGTGGCGCTCATCCTCTATATGGTGGTCATGGGCGCGGTCAATCAGGGCATCCAGGCTTTGGCGAAAATCCCCTTCAAGTACTGGATTGGGGCGGGAATCACCCTCAGCTGCGCCTCGATGGGCTACCGCACCTACAAATCGTGGAACTCTCCACCACCGCCGACCGTGGTGGAGGTGGTCAAGGCAGACCCACGCCTGAAAGAATTGCAGTCGGAGCTGCAAGCGGCCAGGGACAGGGAGAAGGCCATCATCAGAAAACACGAGGAGGGCGAAGCGGCCAGGGACGCCAGGGAACGTGCCGAACGCGATGCTAGGGAAGATGAACGCAAGCAAGAACAGCTTGCGGAAATCCAGCGGCAATATCAGGAGGATATGTCCAAGGCGCGGGAGGAGTTGACCGCCGGTACGCAGGAATTCTTCGAACTGCAAAGGCGGCTCAAGGACGCGCAGGCCAAGCTCAGGAGCAGAGTCCCCATGTCGAAATTCGGGGTGGAGAAATACCGCAAGATCGTTGCGGAAACCACCAAGGAGATGCAGGCGGTTGACCAGCAGAACCGCCAACTACAAGCCTACCTGCGGGGTGGGCTATCACCCGCCATCGTCACGCCACAGGAGATGAAACGTGACCGTCAAACAGGCCGCGTCCCGGTTGGAAGTTTCCCTCAGTCTCGCATACCGCCTGATCGAGCAAAAGCAGCTCAGCCACAGGCGCGTCGGTCAGGATGGCCGCAGAGGTAAAATCGTCGTCACCGAGGACGACCTCAAAGCCTTCATGGAAAAGGTGAAGGTCAATGCCAAGTGACATAGGGGGGGCGGCAGGAGGTCGGCCCCCTTCTCTGTTGCGCGAACCGAAAAAAAATACTATACGTTGTGTTGTAACACGAAAGGAAGCATATGAAACACTGCGAAGAATGCAATGAAATACTGCCTATGGACGAAAAACGGTTCTTTGAAGACACTTGTGATGCATGCGAAGCCAAATGGGGTGAGCGTATTAATCTCTGGCTACGAGGCGGGAATGATGCGCTGCTTGATTCGATGGTATAACGTTATGACCTGTCATCATCGCAACACAACAGTGACGAATTCCCGCGCACCTGATGCCATAGCAGCAACTGGGAAAAATGTTTACAAACCTGTACCCTATCCATGCATACGATTCAGGATAAGGGAGTGCCTGGATTGTGGCGAAAGATACGGTACGGCTGAGGTGCCAATTTCCTATATGGAAGATGCACACCCCTGCCGCAAGGAAATGGAGATGGATATTATCAAAAAGATCATTACAGCATTAGGCGATTAATCCCGCTTGGCTGCTTTCTCTGCTGCTTTGCGCATGTGCTCCGTTCGCTCCTGCAAGTGGCTATAGACTTCTGTAATCATCTTGGTATCGCTGTGGCCTGCAAGTTCTGCAACCTGAGCAATCGGAACACCAGCTTCAAGCGCATCACTGAGATACGCATGGCGAAGGGAATAGCAGACTATACCTTTCATGCCAAGTCGCCCCCTCAATCTACGAAAACGGCATCTAACTGCGTTGGTCGTCCAGGGGTTTCCATCAGTATTGAGAAGCAATTGACCTTGTGGGTGTGCCGCCATCAACCGCTGTATGAGCGCCTTTAATTCGTCGGTCATGAATACAATTCGGTTCTTGCCGGTCTTGGTTGATGTCTTGCCGTGGAAGGTAATGATGCCTTCCGTGAGATTCACCATATCGGCGGTGAGTGCCATGGCCTCACCTGGGCGCATGCCGCTTTCGGTGATTACAGTGAGAAAATCGGAAAACGCCTCATCTTTCACAGCTTCCTTGATTTGCCTGCGCTGCTCATCTGATGCAGCTTGCCGCCGCCTCATTGGCGGGCGCTCCATGTGGCGGATCGAATCGTTGCGGATGCGGCAGTTTTTCTCTGCGAAGGAATAGAGTGCCTTGACGGCGGTAATCGCCCCGCGCTTGGTGCTTTGCCCCAACTTGCGGCTAGCAATCCAGCCGGAGATGTCGGCGGGGGTGATATCATCAGCTTTGCGGCTGGCGATCTTCTTATGGGAAAGGAGCGGGTTCAGGTGGCTGTCATACCATGTGCGAGTGGATGCGGCGTGCTCGCCTTCAGACCATGAACGGAAACGAGCAACCAGCTCGCCTAGTGTCAGGTCTTTGGCGGGGGTAACATGCCCCTCGGTGGCCATGAGTTTGTAGAAAGCCTCATAGGCGGCGGTCTTGTTGGCCTCGCCTTTGGCCAGTAATACCTGCTTGCGATTGATCTGGACGTACCAGCCATCCCGCACCTGCCAGTACCATGGCTCGGGTCGCCTTGGCATTTCTGCCCCCTGACACGCTATGACACGCTAAACCGTGTCAAACGCTCAAAAACGGTGGAAAGCGTGCAAAACCGTGGAAGCGCAACCACCATATTGTATAGGGATTTAGGGCGTTTTTCAATGATACTGCGGAAGACTGGGGGTCTAGAGGTCGTGGGTTCAAATCCCGCCGCCCCGATTTGACGCAAGTGATTACGGTGAAACGAGATGCGGCGGGCTTCGGCTCGCCGCATTTTTATTTGTCTATGGATTGTGACACGCTACGTGACACGCTAAGAGATTTTTCGTCCACAATTTCTCACCATCCCCACCAATTCGATGGGCTAACCCACCGAGAGAATCCGCGCCGGAACATAATAATTTGCGGGAGCTGGCGAATAACGGGTGTCTTTCAGGAAGGAGGTGGTTCTTGGCCAAATTTTTGAAGACGCCGGAAACACCCCAAACGCGGGGATAACCACAGCCCACCGGCAGAGGCGCTAGGCTGGTAGCGAATTGGGCGATTCACGAACGCCGCTCATGGCAAGTGATGTGGGATCGCGGCTAGGCTTGGCTAACGCTGAGAGAACTCCCTGTTCTAGCCGACGGGGAGTTTTTTGTTGATGGGCACACTAAAACCAAGCGTGAGTTTATTGCCATGGCTACGAATCACGGGCAGTTTGACTCCTTCGAATACAAAGGTATGTGGTGGGTCCCCGATCGCCTAGATGAAAAAATTGCAGGAGTACTACGCAAGAATGGGCAAGAACTGGAATTGGAACTATTTGATGCTGAAGGTCGTATTTCGCGAGTGATAGGAAGATTCGGCCTGTACCAACTACCCACGGCGCCAGTGATTTTTGGGGCATTGGAAAAAGGAAAGATTTGCACCCTATACGACGTGTACGAAAAATCTCGCAACATGAGCCAGTCCGCCGTTGAAGTATCGAAGTTACTTCCAATGGTATTGCTTTTCGGATCCCATAACATCCGAGCTAACGAAGAGCTTGGCGAGTCTGCCTCTCTTGAGTTCACCGGGATGGACCATTGGAGGCTGTGGGGCGAAGTTCAATTTTCTAACGATCTATTTCACGAAGAGAATAGAAAGGGATGGCGGATCGAGCAGATACCGCCCAGATCAATCTCAATACAAATTCCCACATTGGAATCAGAGGTGAAACTGTGGGTATCCTCTGGCAGTAAATCAGATTTGTCGAGCACGAGCCTAACGTTGACACCTGTATTCACGATAACTTCGGTCAAATTACGTGGGATGGATTGGTTTCTAAAGGTGATCAGAGACATACGAAATTGGCTAACCCTGATTATGGGCACGCCCGTTCAGGCGACTCGTATTACAGTATATGGAGCGAGCGAAGTTGGTTCGCAGCTCATACACCAAAGCCTTACGAAACAGATTGCCAGAACAATCGACCACGCAGACATACGAATATTTGCAAAACACATCCTTGACGATTTGGAGTATCTGCTTCCAACCTGGTTCGAACAGAGAGATCGTTTGAACGACGTGTTGAATCTATTTTTCGGAGCGATATATGCAAGCGATATGTATACGGAATTTAAATTCTTGTCTTTAATTCAAGCGTTTGAAGCATTTAGCAGGGCCACCACTGACAGCACATATACTACCGAGGAAAAATACAAGGACATCTACCAATCTTTGGTCAGATCGATACCAAATGATACTCCAGAAGCACTCCGCAGCAGCCTGAAAAACCGGATCAAATACGGGAATGAGTTCTCTCTTCGTAAGCGACTGGACAATTCACTTAAGTCACTCAATCCAGAAACCATGAAACTGATTTGCAAAGACAGAGAATGTTACGTAGATCAAGTGGTTGCAACTCGGAATTATCTGACCCACTATACTAGCGAACTTCTAAAGCAAGCTTGGATTGGCGAGAAACAGTATTTGGGGTATGAGTCTTTAAAGTACCTCTTAACGATTCTGCTCTACCGGCAGATTGGCCTCGCTGAAGAGCGGATCCAGCAAGCACTAAAAGAGCATTACATTTCGCATATGTCCATTGCAAAATATCTGCAAATTCTATAGTAAGATTGATTTTTGCAATACTTGTTCTCATAATTTAAAAATGGGCATCCTTGCCCAGCCCTGCTCATTCCAACACGTCCACCATCTTCCTGACCTGATCCACGCCGTACTGGCCAATCAAGCTCTTGAGCGTCTGCAAGCCCTCCAGGATGTCCCCGCTAGCATTCTGGGGGTTAGGTGCCACCTTGGGTGTTGCTGTGGCTTTGGGGGCGGTAGCGGGACTGCCTCGCTTCCCGGTGGAGAGCGCATCCTTACTCTTGTAACGAGACTTAACGGCGGAGAAATCCGCCCCCTTGATCTCCACGCCGAATTTCTTCAGCGCGAATTCCACCGCGTCCTTGGGTGAGTCAATCCCGGCTTCCAGTGCGGCCTTGGCTGCTGCGGCCTTGGACATGGTGGGTTCAGGCTCAGGGACGGCTTCTTCCTGCTCCTCAACCTCTTGTGATTCCTCTTCTGTCTCAATTGGCTTTGGGTGCTTAGCGAGTCTTGCGCGTGCCATGTGTCACCTGGGGTAAGAGTATGAAGGCGCAATGCATTATAGCGGTACGTCACGCGATAGCAAATAGCCGTTGCGCAAGAAAAATATTTATCATACTTTTGAGGGGTGCGAACAACCAATCCTCTCATTTTTTCTCTATGCAGCCGAGCGCCGGTTGCTCGCACATTCAGCGTACGGCTGCACCAGAGGCTTATGGAGTTACTATGTCAGACGACAAAATCACGGAAATAACCAAACAACAAAAAGACCCCACAGCGAAACTCTTTGAGGAGTTCGATAAGGGTTGGCAAACAAAGCTGACTGCACAACGCAAGAAAACAGTCGATGCCATCCTGGTTGCCAATAACGAGAAAACCGCCCTGGCGAATCTTGTTGGTGACTACGAAGAAGAAAAGGCGGCGTTCAAGAATGCCATCAAGGACATTAAGTAATGGATAACTTCACGGTTATCATGTGGATGGGCTGGCGTACCGATTTCGCCAGCCTACGCAGCGCCGGATGGGAGATAACCCGCAAGGAGAGTTATGACAACCCAAGGGATAGGGCTAACTCTGCGTTGAGTGGGGAGTACATTTATCTCCGCCACGCAGGAACGCGGATGATTGCGCGGCTCGATTCCAATAGCAGATTTGACCAATCAGGGGTGTGGGAGGTGGATTTCCTGACTCACGAGCGCAACGGCAGGAAGAAACCGCACCCGGTCTATATGCAAAAATCTCTGAGCGAGGAAGATGTGGGGTATCTACTGGAATCCGTGCTGAAGATTCAATCCAAGAGACAGAGGCGGCGTAAGCCGAAGGAGATATTAGAATACAAGCCCGTAAGCCAGAGGCTCAGGGCTTAAGCGTTCACGCTGCACGTAATTGAATAATTTGAGAGCCACGACCGCCCCAATGGAAATGCTGAGTACTTTGGCCAGCTCCACGATGGTTTCATCTTCCATGTCCACGCTCACTGCACCGCATTTCTTCGCGCCAGCAATGGCGGAATTCCCTGAGCGCCATCATGCCAAGCAAGCCCACGGATATAACGCTCATCGCAATGCCAAACACGCGGTTAGACTCCTTGGCCGCCATGCTCTGCACTTGGGCTGCGAGTAGGTTACTGTTCATAGCTCCCCCCGAAACACATCATCAGCCACATCAGCTACAGTATCTCTCCTCAATATCTCGGCCACAAAGCTTGGCAAAAATGTCTGCCCCACAAAAGAATCTTTGTGCATCCGGGTTCCACGACAGAAATAACCATCAAAACCCCACGCCACGATAGCAAAACCAGCTATCCCGTTATTACACAAGGAATCACATATAATGTCTGCATGCTCGTGCATGGTCTTTCTAAACTCTAGGCCGCGTTTTGCCGGAACGATCTCAACGAGATGAGGCGCAGATTTATACTTGATTTTTCCAATACGGCAGCGAGGGTTACTGTTCATACGGATTCGGTGTAGGGAATACGAAACAACCTACGGTCTGCTGATAGCATGGGGAGCATGCGGTTAACTCCATCAATACAGCCATCCATATCAAGTATTGCCAGAGCACTATAGAATCTCCATAAAAAAACCGGGGCGCTAACCCCGGCTTAAGGCTTTATGAATAACTTACAAATCTTACATAGCAACCATAGCACAAACAGCTACCGACATGCAAGCAACAATATTATATGCTAATCGCTCTGTAAGTTTGTATAACGCGATCACCGCTTTTCACAATAATTTCAACCACATCATTACTAACGCTGCCGCTCAAATCATTGTCAGTTGGTGGAGTAATACCCTGGTCGTCATTCAGCTCATTTTCCATTGCGCGGTTTCCTTTCAGGTTATCGGGTTATTCGTCTTCGTCTGCTTAACCACATCCTGCACCCAATCGGCGCATACTTCACAGATATGACACAAACCAGAGGGAGCGGCAACGAAGATTACATCGTCATGGCGGTCTGCCTTGAGGCCGCAATAGTCGCAGGCAACGCTCATTGATTGTGCCGCAGCGCGCATTCCTGATACTGCTGCGCGAGGATGAGATAATCCGTTATCAGGTCGGCGGCGTTCTTGCCGTCGAACACCAGCATGTCCGGGCAGGGTACGCTACTGCTTCTTGCCTGCGGATTCGAGCAGGCCGACAACATCATCATCAAAAGTGCAACCTTCGTATTTTTCAACATTCTTGCTCCTGCTCCACTTGCGGTTAAGCTCCGCGTATTTGATTCGCAACTCCTGATTCGCCGTTTCCTTGGCCAAGCGGTCGGCTTTCTCGGTTGCCAGCTCGGCCACCTTGCTGGCAAGCTCCGCCTTTGCGGTCTTTGCCTCCCCGGCCAGCTCGAAGATATGCACCACGTACATCACGGCTATAAACACCGCCAATGAACCACCGAGTATTCCCCACAATCTGAGTGTCATCAGTTTATCCCCTTGCGGCGGTCATCTATCCGGGCATATAGCGTGAGAGCTACACCCATTAGTGCAACAAATAAAAACAGATATTTCATTGCATCAGCGTAGTCTATTAATGGCTCTAGCTGGTCTTTCGCATCGGAAACGATCTCATTCAAGCCCACTGCCGTTGCGGTCAGGCTAGCGCCCGTCACGGTGCGGGTTTTTACCAATGGCTGCTTATCCGGCTCCACGCCAGCCAGCACGAGGGCTTTGTCAATCACCGTATCCTTGTAGGGTTGCTGGCCGTTCTCCTGGCGGATGATGCCAAGCACCAGGCCGCGCAGGGTCTTGTAATCGTGGGCATTCAGCGCGTCATCCGCGCCTACCTTCATCCAGCTTGCGACATTCGCAATGTACTTTTCCGTGGGGTTTTCGGAAGGCGGCGCCCATTTGCTAATCATCTGACGAACGGTGTTGCAGTCGTCCCGATCAAAGTACGTGATGAGCTGCCTTGCTATCGCCCGGATGCCGTAGGTGGGGGATTTGAAGCGGCAGAATCCATTCTCCTGCGGGGGATCATCAAGCCCCTGCCATTTGACGGACTCAACATAACGGATATTGCCGGGGTTGTTCAGGCGCACCCCGAGTGGTTCGTTATTTCTTATCATGTACCGCCCTCAATTTTTCGATGATTGTTTGCACTTCGTTCTCGATGTAGACGCCCAGGAATCGCGCCTCGCGTTCAGCCAGGAGGATAAGGCGTATAAGAGTTCCGGCATTGTCCTTAACCTCCATGTCGCCCTCCGTTAGATCGTCAGATATGTAAGTCACTCGCCCTGTCTATCTTCTCTACCAATGCACCCGCCGAGATACCACCATGAACCGGTGGGCTGGCTGCCATCAATTCCTTAACGCTGCGCTGCCCTGCCCCGGCAACAATTGCCAAGAATGTGTACAGAACACACAAAACAGCCCATCCTAATCTCACTTGGCTAACCAGTCGAGCAATGTACTTAGCCGTTTTCGCACTTCTTCCGGCAGATGCCACCCGCACAAAATCCCCGAAAGTGCTAACCCTATTGACCATACGATCCCCTGTATCAACTTCTTGATTGAAAACCTAACCAACGATGCCCAAGCTTGCTCCCTCTCTTTGAGAATTGCAACCTCATATTCAATCTTGGTCAACCGATGTTCGTACTCTTTATCATAGTCTTCCATCCCCGCCCCATATGGCTAAAGTTCAATTGTATTACTTTATAGTTTTTCGCGTATATCAACAATGAAAAATGTCATTGCGGCCAGAATAAATGGCCAGCAACAACACCAATAGCGAAGGGAATAATCGGGTAATTCTTGGATGCAGTCAGTGCCTTGAAACTGATAGTTCCTTCGTAACCCCAATGCACATACGCAAAGACATCGTAACTAACGGCGATTGCGATTAGAGCGACTATCCACCACGCTGTGGTATTCATAACATTGCCTCATCGAATGCTGCCTTCACCTCATCGGGAGAGGAAAACCCGGAAATGTTCTCAGCCACGGTCAGTTCTGCGCTGATGCATTTTTGGATATACTCATAAACCGCGATTCCCGCCGCTACTATCGCCTGGGCGTCCAGCTCAAAGCTCCCATTGGCCGCTTTCCATTCGATTGTCCCGCCGGGGGACACTTGCATTTTAACCGCCGCGCCGGTCAGCCTGCCGCAGCTTCTTTCATCGGTCTTGAAGATTACCCCATTCACATCCACCCTGCCGGATTCTTCCGCCGCGTAACGGTGAGCCGCCAATACCGAAAGGAATTTCGCATTAACATCTGCCCTTGGTAAATCAACCACTTCCCAGGTATCTACGATTCTGCTGTCCTGAATCGAACGGCTAATGGTGTAGGTTTGTGTATGGGGATTAAAGGGGGAGGTTATCTCCACAATAGGGCGCAGCATGGGTTTGCCATCGCGGTATTTCGTATCGGGTGGAGTGTCATAATTTACTTCCTTCACAACAACCCCGTCTTTAACTAGTGCGTATCTCATAGTTCCCTCTATTGGCTTGGGTTTGAACTGGCATCTGTGGGTGCGCCATGTATCACAAAGTCGCCGCCCGTTCCCGCGTTGACGTTAATCGTGGCGGCGGCATTCGGCAGATAGAGCGCAGGGGCAACGCCCGTGGGGGTGCTTCCATCCGAGCCGAGGTTTTCGGGCTTCCCTAAAGACGTAATGAATTTCCTTCTGTTACCCGTGACGCTGAAATCCAAATACTGCCCAGGGGCAAAGTACAATTCTGCCAAGGCTCCATTTAGCTTCTGGCTTCCACCAAACCCCGCGCCCACGGCCCATCCTGAGGGGGCTGCAATCGTGAACGGCAACCCGTCATCCGAATACCCCGTGCCAGCAGTCAGGTCGCTGCTGTCGTTCACGTATAGCTGTTGCGTGCGTGACGGTGAGCTTTGCCACGAGGTTAGTATGTGATACCACGTTGCCCCTGCGGTATATGCAGTGGAGCGGTAATCCACGCGCCCCGTTCCTCCCGAAGTAGAGACATAGAAATAGTTGCTTGATGAATGCACCAGGCGACACGTCCCGGCATCGGAAATCAGGATTTCTCGCGTGGTTCCATCTCCCCCGTCTATCCTGTACCAAACGCTGATAATCCCCTGCGTGATGGTGGTTATGCCAGCGAGGTTTAGCGAGCGGGTGAGGTAGTCATTGGTTCCACCGTAATCCACTGCGTTTACCTCTCCGCTTCCACCACCACCTCCTCCACCTCCGCCTGTGCTTGCGGTGTAGGCGTTGAACCCTGTTAAGTGATTGAGTTTAAGCATCGCTGGTCGCATCCGTTGAATAGAGGATTTTTATACCCGTCACCCAGGCATCCACCGCGTCTAAGGTGTCAGCCGCATCCGAGGCCAAGCGGTATAGCTCGAAGAAAACCAAATCGCTTTCGGCTGGGCTTCCGCCGATGGTGCAGCTACCCGTGGTGGCACTCAATACGAAATCGCCCGTGGTGGTGTCTGCCGGGGTCGTCACCGTAGCGCCCGTGCCGAAGCTCGCCGCCGGGGAATCCGAATTACTCACGGCCAGCGCCTTGATTCCAAATACCACGTTAGCCGCGCCCGTGCCTGATGCCCTGCGCCACGCCACTTGCGCCTTGACCGTCCCCTCGTCCCAGCTCTTTGGCATCCATATAGAAAACCCGGCATATTCCGTAGATGCCCCATCAAAGGCAAGATACGGAATATCCGGCTGACCTGTAGAACCGCTGGTTGTGGCGAGTGCCGCGCAGCCGTTTGAACTGCGGGGTGTCATGGCAGAGGCCGGGATGTAGATTGTATTTAAGTTTGTCGTAACCGTCTGAGAGTACACATCTAATTGCGAGAATGTAAGATTGCTCGTTCCAATCGTAACCGGGTCGGCGGTGGTGAGTTTCCAAAATGTACCCTCGTAAGAACCCGAAAGTATGGTCGTGAGCGTGCCACTAACCACGTCGAAATAGCCATCAAAATCGGTTGCTCTCGTCCAATCCCCGGTGTCAGCGTTCCATATCCCGTTCTCTGTCTGATCGGTCTGACCCGCGACTAACACCCTGTCGCCCGAAGCAGTCGTCGCGCCGTTGATGGTCTGCAACCCCGTTAGAGTAATGTTGCTGGTTGAAACCGTAACGCATGGGACTTTCTGCGCCTGCCCTGAGGTTAGCCCACTTACTCTATCCGTGATAGTCGTTACCATATATTATCCTTACTTGTTGGGTTGATACCCCTCAGCCTTGTCTAAAAGGCTGCGGATGTAAAACAGATTCTGCATGGGGAGCATGCGGCGCAACCGGTGCGTGTCTGCGTCCGTCCATTCCCCTGATGAGGCCGAACCGATTAGGTCTGTCGCCTCCTTCGTCAACCCGAAAGTTGGGCCAAGCAGTGAGTCAACGGCGTTTCGGCTCGCATAGCGCGATGTCGCCGGTTGCCCCAATAGTCGAGAGATACCAACGTTATTCCTGGTTAACTTCTCTGCGATGTTATTGGCATCGAAAAACCACCCGGTCACGCCAGCGCGGTCTATACCCTCTTTCACCCATACGGCTGGGTCATTGGATAACTTGCTTTGGTCAGTCTTCAACCAATACGCCATCATCCCCAAGCCAGTCGATAACAACAAACCATTCAGTTGCGCAAGGTCGCGCTCTTGCAATCCCGTCAGCAGCGCCCTCTGTGTTGAGGCCATAGCATAAGAGCGAAACTGTCCTACCACTTTCCCTAATGGGGTGGACATCCATAAGGGTTTGTCCTGCCCTGGGGTGATGACCGCACGGTCAACATCCTTTACGATAGAGGCGCGATATGCGCGTACCGCTTTCTGATCTTCCCACTTCGCAGTATTCGCCCACCACACATCGTTATGCTTCTCACCATGCTTGGCAAACATCTTCGCTATGCGGCGAGCCTCCGATTCCCCAATTCCGAACTGAGCTAATCGGGTGCGCTCCTTGGCATTAATGGTTCCATTCTCCAATGCTTCAATCGCCTGTAGGGAGCGGGTTTGGGCAACCACACCATAAATCTGCTTTATGGCCGCAGTCCACGGGGACAACAGCGTGAACAGCCCGAAGTGTTCGGTGGCGGCGGTTAACCCCCGCTCAAATCCTGAACCATGCCCGTACAGGTCTGTGATTTCCCCGATAGACATCGCCCTGGAGTCGAGAGCCATATCTAATCCCGTACCCGCCAACTTCACTTCCGAAGCGGCGAGCTTCACGGCCTGGAGATTGGTCACCAAAGGAACTAAACCATGCTTGAATGTCCTTAACATGCCATGCGCCATGACCACACGCGCAGCATCGGGCAAAGAACCCAGCGCCACGCCACCCAATAACCTGAGGTAATTCAGATTCCTGGCAACCTTAAAGGAGCGATTCAACAACCCATTCACGTTATGCGGAAGCGCGTAAGTGCCGCGCAATCTGTCGCGCACCGCTGACAGGTCGCGTATGTCTGCATTCATCTGGTCGTTGAGCTTTTTCAGCTTCTTCTCATCGGTCACGCCTTCCCTGAGCTTTGCATACTCATCGGTAACTTGATTGATTTGATCTTGCAAATCGGCGCGGCCAAACTTCTTGGTTAGCTCCACATCCGCCGCCATCGTGCGGTTGTATCTCCTCGCAACATGCATGACATCGGATTGTAGGAAATCCTCAATCATCGCATCGGGTATGTTGAGCGTTCTTTCCTTCAAGGGGCCACGGGTCAACGGCACAGGCCCGTAATGCGTCCTAAGGGGAGAATCCGCTATGAGTGTGTCTGTTATTTCCCTGGCGATTTGCTCTAGGTCGTCTTTGGTAAAATTCGAATATATCCTGTCGTTATCCGCGAGCTTCTTGGCTTTAGCGTCCAGCTCACCAACGGTTTTAGCTAATCTCCGCACCGCCCCCTCTTGGGCATCCGATAGCCAGCTAACCAATCTACCCTCAAACTCCGGGCGCTGGCGTATAATCTTTTCGGTGTTATAGACGCGGGTGAAATACGACAATGCCGTGTCAACGCTCACATCCTCAGGTAATAGCTTCGCCTTGATCGCCTCTTCCTTCAGCGGGTCAAAGACCTTCTCGCGGAAAGCCTTCGCGGCCTGCGCTACTTCTGGTATTTCGTGGGTGTCATTACGGCGCAGCGCTTTGCCGACCTCTTCCCTGAATTCCAAATACCCCAGCTTCTTGTCCTGCCGGGTGATTAGGTCTTTCGCCCCGATAACGGATATATCCGTTATTCTTTTGTTCCTGCCCAAACGATACTGAGTGAAGCTATTATCCATATCAACAAACGCATCTGATAAGCCACCTTGCCATTGTTTCATCAGCGTTTCCGCAGAGATTGGGGAAGCAATACCCTCCTCGTTCTTCTTGAAGCGCAAGGGTATTTCCGCAATATCCTGTATGATCTTCCTGGTTTGCAATGAGTTTGACTGCGTGGCTCGCATCAGCGGGTCTTGGAACTTTAAGAGCTTCTCAATCCCCAAGGCGCTAGAGAGCGTTTCCTGCTCCATCGTTGTCGTGGGAACTGCCGCCGCGCTTAGGCTCTGCGCCTCGTGCGCGAAAATGTCCAGGTCGTTTTCCGCCCCCTTGACAAACTCATGTATGGGCTGATTTCCTACGAGTGTTTTCAACGGGTTAGGTTCTCTGCCAAACGCACCCGCTGCCGTACCCAAAACCCCCGAAAGCAAAGTTGTCGCCGCGATAGCCTCCAAGCTGTCCTTTGCCGTGCGCGGCTCTTGAGTGGCTTGTGCCACCCCTTCTGTGATGGCGGAAGACACCAAACCCGCCCGTCCTGCACGCAAACCAGCATCTACCAGTTTTCCCATACGGCCAAGCGTGTATGCCGCCTTTATTTCACCCCCCACAGGAACCAGCATAACCGGGTCGATCAACCCCGCCGCCAATCCTATCGCTACACCCCTTGGACCAGCCTCAGCTAGAAATTGTTCATTCTTGTTAACTCTATCTATATTAGCTTTAATGTTAGCCATCTTATCTGCGTTTGGAACGTCGATAAAACTGGAAGCGTAATTTTCATAGCCTGAGATATTTTCCGGTGAGAATGGATTAAAATTAGGGTCTATCTGACTTTCGTAGGGATGAGATACAGAGTCGAGCAAGTATCCCTTTATCATGCCCAGGGTTTCATTGTCCTCAAAACCTTTAGCCGCCAATTCGGCATTGGTCGCAGTTGAGGAGACCTCTTGCGGCACAGCAGTCTGTAAGGCAAATCCACCGGCTGGCTTGTTAACGAACGGCATTCATGCGCCTTTCTGTGCGTGCTGACTCCACGTTGTTCTGTTGCTCCACTTGTTTCTTCAGGTACATCTTGGAAGAAACCCAGCTCGGTTGCCACTGAAGGAACTGCCCATTTGCGTCTAGCTGGGTGTGCTCCACTCCGTCCTTATCCATGACACTTACGTAATAAGTCGGCTGCTCCCCTGAAGTCGGGTTCGGCAGAATCCTGACATTGCTTGCCTCTATCGGATAGTCCGGGTCGATGAGTGCGTTTTCCCTCAGGTCATCTAGCAACTGCTCATTCATCCATTCGGAGTTTTCATCTTCGGTCAATCCCGGTGCGCCATACACCACTTCAGGGGCGTTCTTCATATACCGATATTCCCCGCCCACTTTAGAGCGATTCCATACCCGTCTTACGGTATTCATCGCCACAGTCCTAGCAGAATCCATATTTCCGGTGCGCTGATATTCCGCCTCTGCTGCCCTATTGAAATCATCTTCCATTAACGCCGGGACAATTGGGTCACGCGAAAAGAAGCTATTCAATTCACTGGCGATGTAATTTCTACTAGGGGAATCCTTCACGGCCTTATCGAATTCTTTCTTCCTGACCTCGCTATACGCGGGTGGGCGTTGCTCCGCTTCGATGGCGCGGGTGAATGCCTCTTGCGGTTTGAATCCTGCATCGGTGAGAGCGCCCATGTGCTCGGCCAAACGGATATCCGAATCGGGCATGTCGGTCAAAGCCCTGGGGTTTCCGTTGCGTATCCTCCTGACGGTATCTGCGGCTATGGTCGCCTGGTCTGCATCGCCGCCCCTTAAGCCGCTGCGGATAATCGTCTGTAGTCCATCGGGTATCATGCCCCTCTGTGTGGCGAACTCCACCGAATGCTCTAGCATGGTTTGCTGATCTGCGCCGGATTCCTGCCATTGGGTTAGGGATTGATCGAAGTAATTATTCAATGCCTCCCTGTCGTTCTTATTCTTGGGATCTAATGGGGTGCCGGAAATCACCTTCTGAACACTCAAAGCCCTGGCCTGGTTTTCCAGCATCTGCTTTTGTTCCCGCTGTGCCTGGGCTTCCTGCTGACGTAAGCGAATCTCCGCACGCTGGGACAGTTTGAGCTTTTCTTCCGGCGGTATGTAATCAACCCAGGTGTTTGTTCTTGGGAAATACGGCGTATCATTATCCGCTATGGCTTGATCTCTTGCCGCCCACGCCTCTTGGTATTTACCGTAGGTATCGGGGTCGGACTGGATTAACCTGTTGTGCTCGGCCTGTCTTATAGACGCCAACACCCTGGGGTCGCCATTGGACTGCTCAATCATCGCCTTGGCCTTGCCAACACCGAAATTCACAGCCGTATCAAACGCCGCCAAACGAATCCCCTGGGGTAGGGAATCCGCACCTATCGCATCCCAGTACTTCGTCTTATAGACTTGCATCGCCTGTTCGCGGGTGAGATTGGAAACATCCACCTCAGGATTTGCGCTCTGGTTGATTCCGAATTTAGAAGCGCCCTTATTGCCATCGTGGGGAACCAAGGAAGAACCCTCGAACTTATCAATGACAAAGTTAATCGCGCTGTTGGCATCCGACGGGAATGCCGCTGGCTTTAGGAGTTTCACCTGTTCTTCCGGCGACAACATCCCGGCGCGTGCGGTGGCGTAGTTCTGGGCAAAGGCTATGCGTTGCTTCACCGCTTCTTGCGGGGTGATATACCCTCTTTGCTGCGCACCGCTGATAGCGTCCTGGGTGGCCTGTAATAACGACTCCCTGGTTTTCTCATCCGGTGCGCTCAGCGCGGCGTTCTTGTTCTTATCCTGGATTTCCAACAGCGAAGCCTCGCCGTAATTCTTCTCCTGCTTCCTCGCCATCTCCCGAATATCGTTATAGGCGGTGCTGATACTCTCCCCGGCGGTGGATAGGAATAGTCTTTTCTGTGCCTCGCTCGTAATCAACCCGGAGGATTGCCCCACTAGTTCATTCACCTTATCACCGAAACGCTTTTCGTAAGTGGTGTAATCCGGGTCGTTCTCCAATTCTGATTTCGCGGCTACTATGCCCTGCAACAGGTTCGACTTCGCATAAGCATGCTCTAGCTTGTCCTGGTTTTCCAGCGCGTTATTGGCCGATCGAATCCCAGCTTCACCAAACTCGGCCACAGCCTTGGCCGATTGCCCCCCGTTGAATGTCGTAATGTTCCTCCCCGGTTGCGCCGTGACGGTTCCTAGTGAATTTAAATCGGGTATCTGGGGCATGGATTAACCGTAAGTGGGGAGTTTATACCCTGGGGTATTCTGCCAGGGGAGATTGGACGGGCCGTAGAAAGGCTTTTGCGCGGTCGTGTCTGGGCCGCCGTTTCCGTAGCGGCTGAATAGACTGCTTGCTGTATTCAAGATGGTTCCTCCTGCGCTGAACACCGCAGAACGGTGCGCCTGCTTCCCCTCAAGCATCGCATTAGAGGCGCTCATCTCTAGACCGCGTGAGCGTTCTTCCCCGTTATAGAGGGCGGTCAAGGCGTTGAATTCCCCCTGGCCAGCGATATTCTGCGTGATGTTATCTATTGTGCTATCGGTGGCGCTCCCGCCGGATGCTGCGGAAACCGCCTGTACCCTGGAATTCGCTAGCGTGGCATCGCGGCGTTTCTGTATGGCAATGCGCTGTGAGGCTGCTCTTTCCTGCCCTGCCTGTTGATTGAGTTGCGCGGCCTGATTCGTGGCGGCGGCACGGGCTGCGTTACCTGATGCTATCGTACCGGCTGCTGATACAGCGGTGCTTGCGACTAACGCCGCGACTGCTAGTTGTGGCATATCAACCTATACACTGTGATGTTGTCGAATGTCTCGATGGGGGAGAAGCCCAAAGAGGTGAGGAATCGGTGGGAGTTTTCCCTTTCGGGGTTGGATGTCACTATCACGGGTAGCTTCAACTCCATAATCCACTGCATTATTTTTCGCGCATAACGATATACTGTTATTTTAGAGGCATTTACTGGTTCGCGCAAATCAGAAAACGCTTCGACCCTGCCTTTTTCCAGGGCAACGCCAGCGATGCAAACCAGCTCGCCTTCCAGCTCAACCGCCAAGGCTCGCACCGTCCGCTCATGCGAGCCGTAAAAGCTCCGCATGTCTTCGGGGGTTACGGGCCGCATCTTAATATTTGTCATGCGTTTGAATGCTCATTACCGCAGCTAATACCGTGCACGGCCTTGGGGCCGCCGCTTTCAGGCAAAGCCTGGTGTCGGTGCTCCATTCCCCCGGAAACTCAAAGGCATCATTGTCGTAGGATTCCCAAACATAATCGGATTCAGTTTCCTGGGCTTCTTCCACCAAAGGCAGATTGTCCATGTAATCGAAACTCGGCCCGTACTGCAAACCCTGATAATGGGTGTTTGCAAGTATCAACCCTAAGTAATTGATCTTCTTCTTCTGCACCAAGGCCGTTCCCAACTGAGAAGCATAGGCCAGTTTCGCGCTCTTAAAGGTCGCCTCGTAACCCAATCCCACAACGGCAGAGGTCACAGCTTCCGACAGCCCGGTGATTTGGCCGGAGGTTACGGTATAGGTTCCCAAATCCTTGCCATTCGCCCACACCACAACTTCTAATCCTTCAAGGTGCGCCACGGGTATGGTCGTAGTAGATGCCCCACTATAGAGCACAAACGAATCCGCCTGCTTGTTGAGCGAACCACCTACGCATTCCGATTCGAGCGCCCACCGCTCCAGAAAGCGTTTTGTTACCCCGTTCACCGTGCGGTTTACCAGATAATACACCCGGTCTTCGTCGCTGCCCTCAACCCCAGGCAGGACAACCACAGACTCCACCAGCCCGTCCGTTTCCACCAATACAAAGCAATTCACCTCCTCGGCGGAATCGAACACCTGTACGGCGACCAGTCCGTCATTTCTCACGCAATGCACGCGAGTATCGGGGTATCTCTGCACGGCAATCCTTCGGAATCCGCTCTCGCCCACATCGGGACAAATAGCGGTCATATCAATACTTTGATAATCGGAATAACTATCCGCGCCTGCGGTGAGCCTGAGCAGTCTTCCATTCCTCACAAACACGCCATCGCGGTCAATCTTCGCCGGGGAAACGGCAGACGAACCCCGCGTTGACGCATCCTTCAGATTATAATTTGTAGGCGTTAGCGGCTCATCCAATGAAGAAGACCTCGCCGCCTTCTCCGCCATCTCTGCGCCCAATATCAAACGGGACAATGACAGCATCCAATTGATGTTATCCACGGGTCCAGAGCCGATGCTTCTGATAATCGGGCCGGAATCCCCCTCCACGGTATCGTCAAAACTCTCGAAGGCATCCGAAACTGAGCCGATGGTTTTATCAATACCAGACCACCACAGCCTTCCGCCATCCAGGGCAACCGATGTCGGCCAGCCCCTATAGTCAGACCAAACGCCCTCTGCCCAATCCGAGGTGGCGGAGGTTCCGCCCATATCCGTTAACACAGCGGCAGAAACCGAAGTGGAGCTGCTAAACGCGGTAATCCTGGCTATCCCCGTGATGCTTCCGAGGGAATAGGTCAACGACAATGTGACCGTGCCGGATGTGTAGTTGCCGGTCTTCACCCCAAGCCGATAGTAAACAATCTGATTGTCCAATGAATCGTCATAAACGGTGGTGCCATTGGTGGTGTAGGTGGTTACGTCTTCCCACGCACCCACCGCCCCTATGGAGCGCTGAAGCGTTACGGTTGCCGTCCAGGTGCCGCTTAAGACGAAATTAAACTTACGGGAATCACCCACCCCGGTAACGCGGATGGAATTGGAAAACTGATTCGCACCCGTAAAGCTCGAAGAAACCTGCTGTCCCGTCGAGGTGATGCGAACCAAACCGCCGACTTGCGTTGACCGGAAGAACGGCACGCTTGCCGTAATGGTAATATCCCCGGTTAAGGCGCTGGGGGTAAGGGTTGTGGCTGTGAGATTGGTGCTTCTGAACGGCCCGTCTTCAGGCTCGTATTTCACCACCGACCACGAGTAAGTACCACGGCGCTCGATTTTATATTGCTGATATTCTTTACAGGCTAAGTAGATAACGTCTGCGGATTGGTCGTTTCGTATTAAATCCAATGCAGACGGAAGCCAGGGGGCGGTTAATTGCATCTCACCCGCCGAGGCCACGTTAATGGAGTCCACCAAAGCTTTGGGGATTTTCCTATTGGAAAGCTGAATGTAGAAATTCCCCGATGGAGAAAACGCCAGGGAGTGCATACCCGTGCCCAAAGTGGTTTCTCTGATGTAATCGTCCTCTCCTGAGGAAGAACCCACCCTGAGCGTCACGGGGCCGCGTGCAATGACTATATCCAAAGCGTGCTGTCTGCCTTGGTCGATACCCGCCACGGTGACGGTCTGCGTGCGTATGGCGGCATTCGTGCCTGTACCCGATAGCGATAGATACCCGCCGGTTTCCCATTGCGAAGTCGCCCCAGATTCGTCGGCATCCGTCCATCCGGTGACGTTACTGTCAAACCCGCCATTGGTCACAGCGGTGGAAACGGAAAGCCTTGAGATCGGGGTTTCATCCACCAGAACCCTTACCTTGCGGTCGGTTAACTCGATAATCGCAACGTCTGATTTGCTGAATACAAACGGGATAAGCTGCGCCTGTTGATTGCTCAAAGTGGAGCAGATATATTGCAGCCCCGGCCTCAACATCATGGAGCCTAACATTCTGGGCATCCAGTTGGTTTGCGTTTCAGCCGATAATGCGGTTCGCTTCAGGTCGGTGCGAGCAAGGGCTAGCTTGCTGATAATTCCACGGTTAAACGCCAGAAGCCCTACATTCTCCCTCGCCATTAACGACGCTCCGCCGGGTCATAGGGGCGGTAGCCGATACGGGCGCTAGACCATGTACCCCTCGGCAGGAACTTCGCCGGTTGCTCCATCGCGTCTTTTGATCTCGCATCCACCAGACGCACCTTCATCTCCTTGCGAATCTCCGCAGCATTCGCGGCTGTGACCGTGGATAGAGACTTGAACGCCAGGTAGGATTCCACGTACTGCGTGAAAGTCTCAGGCCACAAGGAAAGGTCAGATCCGTACGAAGAACCATTGGAAACGAATTGCACATAAATAGTTTGTAGATCGGCGTACCAGCTACCCGCTTCGTCTGCGTAGCGGAGGATGGGAGCGTTGAAATACTCATCGGAACACACGGCAGCGGTTCGCACGCAATCATCCGGCTTGGTGAATTGATACTGATAACCAAACGGGGCTGTGTAGGAGGGATTGTAATCTAACATCGCTGTACGCATGGCGAAGTTCCAAAAGCCCTGCTGCAAGCAATACTTCACCGCCCCATTGTTCCATATCGCATCGAGCACGCGGCGTGGCTCCCTCTCCTCGGTCAGAGAGGCTAGCCTGCGCTCACCCAGTAATAGCAATGCCCCGTTGTAGAGTGAAAGCCTGTCGGTCATGCGGCCATCTTCTTCGCGTATTCGGAAATCCAGGCGAACGCATCGGCCTTGGAAGCCATGTTCTCAGCCTCTACCGCGTTATTGGACTTTCTAACCACGCTCCAGCGGCGAGCGCCACGGAACTTAACCTCAAAGTCAATGTCTTCTTCGATAGGGCTTGCTTCTTCTGCGGTCAGCAATACGCGGTGAATCTCCTTCACCTTCGCCCACTGCTTCGAAGTGTCGATTACCAAAAGTTCTAGGAAGAACGCCATATCCTCAGGGATTGCGCGGATGGTGTCGCCGGTTATCATTTTTGCGGAGACATGCGCCCAATATTCCGGCTTCAATATCTCCTCGATGGAGACACCCGCCTCAGGTGTGCAGCACCATTGACGGTTGGCAAAGCTTGCTTCGCGGAATTTAGAGGGCATGAGAAATTGCATAAAGGCTCCTGGTTGTTAAAAAGAAAGGGCCAGCCCGAAGGCCAGCCCCTATAGTTGTAACTAGTAAAAATACTAGTCGTCAGTCGCTGTTAGTCGCGGTGCCGACGGTTGTGCCGTTGCCCAAGTCGATTGTCGTGCTTGAGGTGTTCAAAACCGTGTGTGCAGTCCAAATTTTATTAGCTGTGTCATATGCGAAAAGCAAATCGCCATCGCGCATGCCTAAGTCATAACCATTGGTGATATAACCGCTGGCGTCAATAGTCGCCGAGGCATCTGCCGAGGTATATAACCAGATGGAAGGAGAGCCACCCATGCCGCCTTCAACAATCATGCGGGGAGGTGTAGAGGTAGAGTAAGCCATAAGTAAAATCCTTTCAGTGAAGTGGGGCGGTCATCCCGCCCCGTTCAATTAGATGCTAGAACCGTCGTGGTTGATAACTACGATACCGCCGTTTTGCAGCAGTTTCACACCCGCGAAGATCGTGGAGCGAGCGAAAGAGTAGTCATCTTCCTTGTTGTAATCGGCTTCCACCATCATCTCTTGGCTGTTGGCGGCGTAGCCAATCGCGTTACGGTGCCACATGAGGCATTTTTCCGTAGAGGTGGTGCGGCCTGATAACCGGTTGCTGACGAAGAAGTTAATCCCCATCCAGCGGCGCATTTGAATGGCTGGGCCACCCATAGCGGAGGTTACGAAGGGGCGAACGTCCACATATTCGCTATGCGCGTATTCCTTCACTTGGAGCAGGAATTGCTCGGCGGCGGGGGAAATCGCACAGAACATGTTGTCTTCTTCATCCACATCCACGTCGGATTTACCCAGGATGCCCTTTGCCTTGGCGAACAATGCCAATGAAGCGGTGGCCGAGGTGCCGGTGGTGGTCGAGGCGGTAGAAAGTTCGGTGATAATCAGGTCGTCAATCTTGCGGTTGATTACCTTGGTCGTGCCTTGCTGCATGATCTCGCGCTGGTTGCCCTGTGACGCAAAGATATTGAAGCCGGTCTTACGAACCTTATCGTGCCATTCTTGCAAAGTGGCGGTGTATTGAGTCAGGTTGTCGGCACGCGCAGGAATTAACCCGTTCACGCCACGTGTTACCGCGCTGGCGCTGCCAGTATCGGCCACTAAGAAAGTAGCCTGGTTGCCCTTGATTACCGCTTCGCTGGTTACTGCTGCGCGGAATTTAGATAGACCCTGTTCGAAACCTCTTACGGTTTCTTGACGGTACTGAATTTGAAATGCTGTATCAGCCATTTGGTTACTCCAAAAGTTATACGGTTAAATGATGGTCCGTAGCTTTGGGGTGACCTTGAGCTGGTTCAGCGGGTATCCGTTAAGGGTCGCTTAGCCGTCTTGGGGCCTCTGCCTAGACAGAAAACTCAATAGGGGCCGTGTCGGGGTGTCCCTATCATTGAAACATAATAATATAATTCTACACACTTAACAAGTGCAATTATTTCCTCGCGTCCAATTTCATCTTGGCCGTGAGCAGTTCGCGGTAGCGCACCTGCAATTGTGTTTCGTTGCCGCCGGGGGCCTTGGGGCCGCGCCAGTAATCGGATGAACGGTCGCCCATGAGTTTTTCAATGGACGCTATCTCATCACCTATGGCATTCGGGCCGGTGTGCGAATCGCTCGGCGTAATGGTCGCCGTCGGGTTGATCTCTCTGGCGAGGTTGGCAAGCCAGCGCATCACCCCTGGGTCATCGCCCAAGAGATTACCCTCGGCTGTGCGTCCACCGCGCAGCAAATCCCCCACTCCTTCCGGTGCACCATTTAAGAGCGATGCCACCATGTTTACGTTCTTGCGGAAGTCTCCACCCCATTCGGCCCTGAGCGCGTCTTCCGATTGCGTGCGGAAGTTGCTATCGTTTTCGGCGCGTTGTATTTCTTCTTGCTGTGTGAGCTTGTAATATGCATTCAGTGCCGCATTCACAGTCTGGGGGCTGGCGTTTGCTTCGTGCATTTCTTTCAAGAACGCATCAACGCGGGGCTTGTCATTCTCACCCGGTACAATTCCGCCCTCTAATTTGATCTCGTATTTATCGTAGCTTTCGGGGATGCCGTTGTCTTTACGGTATTGTGCCAGTTGTTCCGGCGTTGGGTCTTTCGGCAGGGGTGTTTTGTGCTGACCGGATGATAGCTTCTGCTGTGCCTCGCGCTGGGCCTTGGCCAGGTCTGCCGGGGATGCGTAGCGGTCGAGCATCGCCTTGATCTTCTCATCGCCACCGGATAGCTTCTCCCTCCAATCCGTGGGGAAGTCGCTCGGTGCAGTCGCCTGCTTGTCTTCAACCTGGCCTTCTGCCATGGTTGGTTTTGCTTCCTGAGTTACCGGGGTCGCCTTATCGTCCAGCGCAGGCGCGTCTGTGACGGCCTGGGTGTCTGTCGAATCGGTCATGCATTGCTCTCCTGTTGTAGTTTATTAGGGTTAAGTAAAGTTAGTTTCACTAATTGCTGGCCGACGAATTGCCGCCCCAGCGCAAAGTCTGTGTCGCGTGCGCTATCCGGCCAGTAAGAAAGATCATACGTTGCGCAGGCAGTGTTGATTATCCAATTCAATGCGCGGCGTTGCTGGTAGGCATCGGCTTCGCCCCTGTGTAAAGCCTGTATCGCTGCAATATCAGCATTCGTGTAATAGGGTGGAGTCCACGCCTTCACCACCGGCTTCTTGGCCCGGGGCTTCTTGTCTTTGATTTTATCTATTACATTGGTCATTGTGCACCTAATCCTATGGCTTGAGCGCCCTTGCCGATCTGCTCAGCCGCCGCGCCACCCTGCGTGAGCGTAGACAAAAGCTCCTGCGTCTGTTGTTTCTGGCGCACCTGGGCGTCGTATTCTTCCATCGCCTTCTCGTCGCGTATCCACTTGGAAGGCGTACCCACACCGTCCAGCACATCCCTAAGCGCGGTGCGTGCATCCAACATGTAAGCACAGGACGGGTCGAGCGCCACGGCATCGGCAAGAATGGCCTTGCTCTCAAGCCACTTCTGCCCCTTCTGTTTCTCTATGGCCTCGTGCAATGGGCTTTCGAACTTAAATCGAATATCCGCCTTGCCCAAAGTTTTCGGCATGTCTTCCAATCTGCCAAACCCGCCATTGCGCATCATCAAATCAAATACCTGTTCGCACAATGCGCCGTTGTAATCCATCTCCATCGGCTCAAACAATGGCAGTGCGTTTCGGATGTACTCTTGGACTAACTGCCCCATCTCGTAGGCCGTACCCTGGCCTTGCGCCTGCGGCATGTTCAATTTATTCAGGAAGAACGCCTGGGAAATCATCTCCTTGGTGCTGTTGAGCATGTCAAACCCAAGGGGGATTCCATTTGTAGAAATGGTCATGGGGCGCAATACCTCGCCCAAGCGCTCGTCGTATTCAGCATCCACCCAGGTAATACCACCCGCGTAGGTCTGCACATCACTCTTAATCATTTCCTGCGTGGCGATTAACGGGGGATTTGTCGCTTTCTCACCAGCCTCTAATAGCGTGAGCGTCATGGCCTGAATCAATCGCGCATCGGGCAGAGCCGCGACCGTAGCAGGCGAATAAGCGTATTGCGAACCGCTCACGGTCTGCCAGCGAGGTATGATGTATTTGAGGGTGTGGCTCTCCACCTCTTCTAGAACGAAACCGGAATCCACCTCAAAATACACCGATACATATTTTGCTCTCCACCTCTTACCGGCGGGGGCCTCGTATCGGCTTGCGGGTAAGACCACATGCCGCACCTCGAACGGTTTATATGGCTCTTTGTCCAGGGCCTTCTTGACTTTATCGGAAACCTTACCCTTAAAGACCTTATCCAACACCACAGCCGGGGGTTTCCATTTGCGGTGGATTTCATCAACCTGACCATCGTACCCCTCACACCACACCAAATCGCGCAAGTGCCAGGAGCGGAACAATAACCCGTCCATCTCGTGGTTCATCTCTAGGGTTAGGGCGCACTGACCGAATGCGGCGAAATCGTGGTCGCCCTCTTTCGTGGCACGCACAAATCCCGATCTGCGGTCGTGCATGGCTCGGCGCATCGTGCCGGTGGCCCATTCTAACCAGCGCTTATCTTCGTTGGTTTCCTTGTCTTCATGCGCGGTATGGACGGAAAACCACTCTCTATCGTTTGGCCTGAGCATGGCGGAAAACGCATTGCCCAATTCCCTGCGTGCCAAGAGCGGCGTGCTGGTAACGAGATTGGCGGCGAAGTCCGTGCCCAGCATCCTCGTAACGGTGAAGTCGGCGCGCTCAGGATAGAAATTCTCGGCTATCTCCTGAAACAACAGATCAAGCGTCTGCTTCTTCGCAAACAACTGATTACCGAATTCCGTGAGTGTTTTAATCCTCGTGTCCATTATGCGCCCAACTTATCGCTGGTTCCGTAGTCGGTTAATATGGTGCTCGCCCTGCCGGTGCGCATCGCATTGGCTTGCTGCTGTTTCTTCTTCGCGGCCAATACCTGGGAATCATCCATTGTCGGCATCGGTGCTGGTGGCTTAACGGGGGCTGGTTTCGGGGAACTCACTAATGATGGCATATACTCTCCTTAACGTTTTCTTCTCTGGTGCTCTCTCCCCATAACCACCTGGGGCCGCACGGTTTGTTTCTTCCATCCACCCTGGACGTTCGTAATGTTCTTGCCCACCGACCAGCCATTGACCACGGCATCGCCCCTATCGGGAGAACGCCCTAGCTTTTCCTTAACGTCCTCTTTCGGCTCGATCTTTATCCCCCTTGGCGTCACCTCGAATGTGGGCGCGGTCAAGTCCGACACCAACAAAGGGTCTGGCGGCAACGCTATCGGCGAGCCACCGGGTTGCGATGGGTCGAGCGCTTCCCTGAATTTCCAGTAAACCTCTGAGCGCTTGTTGTAAAATCCAAGCTTCTTATCCACCGTCCTGGCCGTGGAGCCTTCCGAACCCTTGTGAGACTTCACGGGTATGCCGTTATCGGTGAGCGTGGTATACGCAGCGCCGCCATAGCCCCCGCCCATGTCTATCACCACATCCGCCTCGTCCCTGCGGTGGACGATGATATGACCACCCACCTGCGTACCGTGTGGCGTTTCCTTGCCCGGTATCGAGATTAACGGCGCGTACCACCCGTCATGCCGTTTAGCAATCACGGTTTCATCCTCGCCACCCCCGGCGGGGTCGCAAGAGATGGCGCACATCGGCACACCAGCCGGAGGCTGTGGCGTCCACCTGGCCTGCGCCTGCCTCACCCAATCCGTGGGGATGCATTGGAAATCCTGGTCTGTCCTCGCTGCCAGGAAGTTGCCGCTAATGAGCATCGTCCTATAAGGCTCTGGCATGGCCTGTAGGCGTTTTCTGTAGTCTTCCGCGTCGATGTACGGGTTATCCTCCAAACCAGCGGGGATGAACGTCCTGCTGTGCGGAGAGTACTTCTTTCCGTTGATGGTGACGGGTTCCTTTCCGTCAACCTCCTGGCTTTTGCCCTCTTCGTTCATGATGAACCAGCGCAGCTCCCCAGCCTTGGCCGGGTTGGGGTGCGACGGATTCAGCCACGGGCCGAAGAAATCAGCCAGCCAATCCCCGACGCTATCCACGGGGGGATTGCTTGCAATCACCATGCGGCATCTCTGCCCCTTTTTCGTGGTGCGGTTCCAGCCCATGAGCATACGAACCGCCGCCTCTGGGAGCTGAGCGCCTTCATCCACCCCGATGAAATCATGGGGCGTACCTTGTTTCGAGGTGTCGAGCTTTTCGCCCTGCACCATCCCCTCAAAGTGGATTACCCCACCATCGGGTTTCTTATATTTTGGTCGCGTACCCCCGACGAAACCTTCGGACGTACCAACAATATCCTTGGTGTTATCTATCACACCTTCCAAGTCGGTGAATTGCTTCCTCACCAACATGCTGCGGTCATGCTCATTCAGAGCTAACCCTATGAGTAACCCGGTTTTTCCGCCACCAGGTTCGCCTCCGTAAAGGAGGATATCAGCATCAGAGAAGTACGCTTCTGTCTGGGGTCCGGGATTGGGGATAAATTTCAGATGCCTGGTATTTTCCAGCGCATCTTTCTCAACGGCTTGACGCTGATCGGCAGGGAGGAGTGCCAGCCTGCCGATCAAATCATCAAGGGTAGTCATTAAGACATCAGCGCCCTTAGGAAGTCCAGGCGGCAGGAGTTAGAGGCGGAAGCAACGCTCCATGCTGCTGACACACCGACATAAAGTGTGCCGGTGGTATCAACCGTGGTCGAAGCCAGAATGTCGTCTTTGATGGTCATGGTGCCTTCTGCGGCTGGCACGGATTTATAAGTGCCACACCCAACCACGGTGCCGCTCGCGCCTATGGTACGGAAAGCAAGCTCGTACTCGCCTTGGAACACATCGTTGTTGGCAACGTCTGTCGCGGCGTGAGAAATCAGCGTGGTACCGGTGATTGCACCCGCAGTTGTAGCGGTGGCCAGGTACAGCTTAATGGTTAATGTGTCGGTCGAGTTCGTCGCCGTGGCAATGCCCTGATAGCGTACACGCAGGAGCGAACCCGGTATAATTGAGTTTTTCGGTATGGTTATAAAGTTGTCGAACATCGTTTCCGTGGTGGTGTTGGAAATCGCGGTCGAGGCGGCAGTAGCCACGCCGATGGTGCCATCGGTGATGGTTTGCAGCCCGGAATCGTAGTTCGTCATGAGGCGGCCATCTTTCGTAAGGCCGACCTTGCGCCCGTGCAGGGAGGTTAATATATCAACCATTGTTTAGTCCTTTCGATTTGCTTGTTGCTGTTGCTGTGAAAGCCAGCTACCGGCTGGGCGGATTCCCTTGGGAATATCGTTATCTTGTGAATTCGCGCATTTCCATGTCGGTGATTTCCTTGTCCCACAGCGTAATACGGGCAATGGCTCCGTTGATCGCCGCTGTACCAGCGCCGTTATTACCTAACCCGCAATGGGTGATAAGCGATAAGGGGCGTGGGTAAGAGTAGGTTCCGTCAGTCGCATAGGCACTGATGCTGCCGCCATTGATACAGGACTTAGAGCCAGAACCAGTGACCACGGTTATCATCTTATTGAGGTTCGCCATGCCGTAGTTGCCGGTTTCTGTCGTTGTAGACTTCTGACCATTGAAGGTTCCCCCATCCGGGCCACCGGTCATGAATACCGGGCCATCCGATGAGATTAACCACCCGCTAGCTACGGAATTTCCCCTAGCCCATACCATTGCTGACCAAGGGCGGTTTGCATCAAAAATGTTATGCATCATCGGTATGCCAGCATTTGGGCGGCTGGTAACGGTGTTAAATGTAGGCTCCTGATTGCTCCTGGTGACGGTTGCCGTGGTTGTCGCCAATGGTGCGCTCTGATAGGCGGAATTCTCACACTGAAAGAAATCTACCGCGATAGAATCGCCAGAGGTTGCGATCTTGAGGCCGAATGTGGGATTAGCTAGGGTTTGTGTCGGGATAACACATAGGCCGTAGGTTGTGCCGATTTGCGAAGTAATATCCACCCAGGTCGTGCCGTTGTCACAGGTCATGGAAATAGTGCCTGAGCCTGATAACCGCTTGATGTAAGCTGAAGTGGTAAAGGTCGTAGAAGCCACCGTAGCCGATTGTAAAACCGTTCCATCAGCCGCCGTAGCCGTTAGCGAGGATGCTGCATTGGCCGTTCCCTCTGCTCCGGTCTGGTTCTTGGTCGCTGTCACATTGGTTTTCGTCCAGGCAGCGTTAGTGAAATCCCGATTCCACAACGTGTAATTCGTTGAGTTGCCAAAGCACCACAACCCATAACCCGGCGTGATGGGGTTTGTTGTTGTTCCCCATGCCGTTACTACGTTTCCGGTGGTATCGCTTTTGGGGTAATACTGGGTAAATCCACTCAACCCACAACCAACAACAGAATCCTGATATAAGGTGGAATTGTTGTGCAATCCACAATATGCACCCCAATAACGACCATTAGCGAAATCGAAATCATATTTCGCACCTCGCATTACCCAGCCTTCGGCGTATGAATACATGGGCTACTCAATATGGAGTTCTAACGTAAAGACCTCAGCGTTGCCTGGGGCGTAAGCACCACGCGCCTCTAAAAGCGCATAAAGCGTTTGCGAGCCAGAGGCGGGGGTGAAGATGATGCCGGTGTTGTATGTCGGCGAGCCAATACCAGCGTAACCATCACCGTGCGGTGTGGTGGTGCTCACGTCCAATGCCCCAAGCCATCCCGCCTTGTTCGCTGGGTTGAACGCGGCGTTATCGCCACCAGCGGGAGCAGAGGCTACAGGGTTTGAATTATAAATATGAACACGGAAGAAAGGCTGCGTAGTTCCCGTGGTGGATTTCAGCAGGCGGCAACTACGAATAGTTCCAGGGATGTCGTTGCCACGGGCTGCGGTGAAGCTAAACGCGGTCACTGAGGCGGCAGTGGTGCTGTTCGCCACCAGATCACCGTTGGCATAAGCCGTGGTGTCTGCGGGGCGTGTGAGTGTGGAAGCAGCGGCTACGATACGAGGAGCAAGGCGAACGGGGAAACACAGAGTATCGGTCACGTCTGAAGCAGAGCCGTCTGCACCATAGGCGATTTTCGCACGAGGATAGAGCACACCACCTATATCATCTGCCGCCATCGTTGCGCCTGTACCGGGCGTTACCGCCAAATTGTCTGCCATGTCTTAAACTCCTATTGTGGTATATAAACTAATCCGAATGGGATAATGCTACCGCCGCCAGGGGGAGGTGACCCACCCGTGGGAGGCCTGATGCTCCAGCTCGCCAGAAGCCCGGAGTTAAGCATTAACGTAAAGCACGGTCACTGAGGCCGTACCCCCCAGGGCCACATACAGGCCGGTGTTGTACTTCGCGGAAAACGGGTAGGTCTGCCCAGCGGTCAGGCTGAATGTATCGGCTATCTTGGTGCCGCTCGCAGCCGTGTTGTCGTAGATCGTGCATGTGCCAGAGCTGGAAGAAGAGCAGAATATCCCGCCAAGCACACCCGTACCAGAATGCACAGAAGCGGACGCGCTGATTTGTGATGGCACGAAAGCTTCGGCCACTTTATTTGCAAATGCCATAATGATTACTCCGATTGATTCTTTTTCGCAGCCGAGTAGAGCAGAAACGCGATGCGCTTAGCCGCCTCTATCCCGGAATCTTCCGTCTTTATCGCCCCACCGTCCTGGCCGGTGTGTTCGTGTTTATCCACAATCAGGCCGTGGAGCTTTGCCTTATCCATGCTAGCAGCCCTCATTGCGGCTGGCTGATCGACCTTGATAGCTAGCTGCCTTGCCTGCTCAAGTTCCTCGGTTATTGTCCCTACTGTCACCATGGCCATATCAGCAGCCATCTGCTTAAGCTCTTGAATCCTTGCGGTTACTTTAGGGATCTTCAATGTCCGGCACGCCTCCTGCCAGATGGTGGTTTGCTGCATATCCTGGGCTTCATATGCGTGTCGGTACGCAAGCGATGCGTTACCAGTCTCAACGTATTTCAGTGCGAAGTTTTCTTGCTTAGTGGTTAGCTCATCTGACATAGCTTATGCTTTGGTGCACTTCTTGCCGCCACTACCCTTCTTCTTAGCCATTGAATTACCCATAAAAAAAGCCCAGCCTAAGCCGGGCAAGTGAACCATGAATCACCTTAATTGCAGACGCACTTCTGGCGCCACCGAGGATTACAATACAGCAGGATGATGAATGGCGCAAGCGTTTTTTACAATATCGTTGGCGTTATTTATCAACACCCCAAGCGTGTCATAGGCTGAGATGAACTTTGCCCTTTCGCTGTAGGCATAATCCCTGCCCGATTGCGTCATCGGGGAGATATTCAGCGAGTTATCAATCCACCTCTGCTTGTCCTTCAGGCTGCGGATGATGAGCAGATACTTGCTGGCCTTGTCTTCCCTGCTGGCTTGACCCGCCTTGTCTCCGTAGGTGGTGGTCTTTGCTCCATGCAGAGAGTAGTAAGCTTCTTTCCAATCCAGGTACGTCATGCCATCGGACACGTGCCCATCATCCATGATGCCGATCCTTACCAGGTAATGCAGCACTGAAGCATCATCAGCCATTCAGCACCACCTGGAGGCGTTCCGCCACCCTGTTGGCGTGTTCGCGGCCGTACACGGTCTCTACGGCAGCCAGGATGCGGGACTTGATCGTCCTGGGGTTGTGTCCGTCACTTAGGCAGGTTTGAATGTAATCGATCCAATCCGGTACCCTGCCCTTTTCCTTCAGTGCAAACAGCACCATGTCTAGCGGCATACCGTGGGTGTTAGTCAATTCAGCGATACCAGACCATACAGCCGTATCATCCGTCGTTACACCCGATTGTCTCATCCCCGCTACCCCTAGCTGTATATCCCCACATTGCCACAACCAGTAGGGTGTGTAAAGTGGATAATTATCACCAGCCCTGACCTGTGCGACCTGTAGGTGACCTGTAGGTGCAATCTACAGGTCAGAATTTTTCATATTTTTTTTATTATATTATTATATTATATAGTTTTTTTAATTTTAATAATTATAATAAATACTAATAATAATAGACCTGTATAGGGGTATCACCCCCCCCTAATTTCTTGGGAGGGGGGAAGTACCCCCCTACAGGTCTACAGGTCAGAAAAAAGCAAGAAATCTCAATATCTTGCCAGCAACACCCAAAAACAGGCCAGCTACAGGCCTACAGGTGTGAAACACAAAAATAATTAAGTGTTACAACAACATAGCATAGAACATTTTATCGATCAACCATAAAATGCGATCCAGTCAGCATGTAGGTAACCCGCTTGCCCTGCTTTGTTGTCTTGAGGTGGCCACCCTCTACTAATTTCTTCAGCATATCATCTCTATCTGAGCTGGAAAGCCAGCGTGTGCGATAGGTGATCTTTTCCTTTGGCGCAGGAAGCATATCGATAAGGGTTTCCCAAAGCTTCGGATATGCAAGGCTTGAACAATAATTTGTTCTATCAATTTTTGGAAGGACGCCCTTAACTTTTACCGAGTAATCGACTAGCCGATAAAAGTCATCTCCTGTCAGCTCAGTTCCGTTGTCAAATCGTATTAGCTTGATTTTTGTCATAAAATTTTACCTTTCGTTTAGAGTTGCCACCTATCGGTATCACAACCCTGAACAAAATGCAACCTGTATTACAGCTTTCTAAACACCACCTTCTTTCCTTCCTTCACTGCCTCAACCTCCCCAGACTCGACAAGTTGATTGATGATGTCGGTACGCTCCCGGTTATTGAGCTTGCGGGTGCGATAGGTCACATTCTCCCGGCTGATGCCATCTTCACCGGCGCGAGCTATCACGTCCAAAACATACAACACATTGGACTCATGGGCGCTATTGACGATGGAAGAAGCAAAGCCGCGTATATTCTGGTTGCTATGGGTGACAACTGCTATCGCAGCCTTAAGCTCTGGCGTGCCTATCCAATCGCTATCTGCGAATACCGTGGCAAGCTTAGCTACCTGCTCACCGGCACGCACATAAAGCTCATTCATGGGGTATGGCTCAGACTCCACCATCTTCACCGCCTGCTTCTCGAAGGCAAGGAACATCTGCCAAGCTTCGGGAGTAAACTCTATCTCGGAAGGCGTTGGCTTTCCGTAAGCGTCCTGGCGTATGGGATAGCGATCTATCCAATCACGCACCACCTGGACAACCTCCGCTGGAACTTCGCGCTTAGCGCCCTGGTGTAGCCGCTTCTCCGGCCTGGATTTAGCGTGGAACACAAGCCAGCGATTCAAGAAACCGTCGATCACCTCGGCGCTGGTGCAAGCCGCCGCTAAGCGCTCAGGAACTGTAGAACCGAGGCAGCAAAAGTGCGGCTGCTCGATGATGATCTGCGGATTCTCCTTATCGTTGGCATATTGCCTGCCGCGAAAGGTTCGATTGCTACAGCTATAAAGCTCTACCATGTAATCCACGATTTCACGCTGATAACCACCCGCCGATTTCATGGTGATATTCCCCAAATATCTCCCCATTTCATCCACGGTGAGCAAGCCGCAACCGCCCGTCTTCTCTAATCCCCTGAGTAATGCCGTTCCACTGCTTGGCCTACCCATCATGTTGCGCTCTAAACCGCAGGCGACGGCCAGCCTGTCCACGCAATATTGCGGGTGCTCCTTGCCGCCGCCCGTGGGCGCGAGGGAGAGCACCAGAAGATTCGTGCGGCCATCGCGCAACGGGCTGCACACCCGGTAGCCCTTGACCATGCCAACGAAGCAAATTGCCGCAGCAATCGAAAGCTCAGGTTGCGGGACAATCGCGGTGTCGGTAATCCACTGTGCAACCGCCTTGACCATGCCAGACGGCAATGAGCCTGGGGTGATAGAGCGATCTGGGGTGATGGTGGCCGGTCCCACCCGCTCAACCGTGGACTTCTTCGCCTCCCTCTGTGTCACTTCCCTCTGTGGTCGCCAGCCGCCGCGCTTGGCAAAATGCACCAGCGTTCCAATCGTGATGCCGCCACCGGTGAAACTACGCCAGCATGCCTCCGCCTCGCGCTGATTGTATTTAGCTCCTCCCGTGGCGCTCCAATCATGCCAAAGCCCCCTGGCGGCATCACCAAACTCATCCCTCAGCGCCATCCCCACTTGTACCCACTCATCCCGTGGGGCGTCTGCCTGGATATAACCAAGCATCTCCCTGGCTTGCTCTATACCTACATCCGCCATTGTTGCATCACGCGGTATTGCCGCGTAGCTGTGCTTAGGTGGCGGGAATTTAACGTCCATGAACGCGGTGAAGTCCTCTGACAGCAATGGCAATGAATCAGAAGAATGCAAAGGCTCTCCGTCCCACGCATAAGGCTTGCCTGTAGTGCGGTGTTTGCTGGGAGGTATGGTCGTAATCCGCTTGTCAGAAAGCAATTCAACAATCACCTTGCCTTCACGCTTCCAACTTGCGCTCGCCTCGCCGCCATAGCGAAAGAACGCGGTGTAGCCCTTGCTGCCACGTTTGCGAACCGGTGAAACACCGGCCAAGCGCTCCACCAGCGCAATCGTGGTGGCGTCATCAGTGTCTATATCCAGGGCGACCACACCGGACGCCTTGCCGCACACCAGCCCGTATTCATCCCCCGTGAACTTCGCGGCCTGCTCTGGCGTGGGCAGCGTATAAAAAAAGGGCGACCACTGCACCAGCGGCACGCCCTTCTTCAGCGGTATGACGCACAACCCGCTGGCGTTGAATTCAGCGTACAAGCTCATTTCCACCCCCTTATCACAGAGAGTAGATCCGGGTTATATACAATCTTCCAGTAAACATCCTCCGGTATCTTGCCAGCCTCAGCAATCAGCGTATCGCTGGGGAAATTGTAGAATGCGGCTAGCTTATACAATAATTCTAACTTGGGTCTTACGGCCTTTCCGCTTTCTAGCTTGTGTATGTATTGGAACGCACACCCACAACGCCATGCAACATCTTTCAACGTGCAACCCTTTGATTGTCTCAATGAAACAAGTCTTTCGTGCAACTGCATACTCTCCCCTATTATTTGTGTTGACAATCAAAACCTAGCAAACTAAATTCATAATCGCAATTGAATTTTTATATCACACAACACACACACGAAGAAAGGACTAAGCCTATGGACCCAATACTAGAAGAAGAATCATTGCTGATAGACAAATTGCTATCGGCTCGCCACGCTACCGAGCTAGCAAAAAACGAAGCTAAAGAGCTTAAGCTCAAAATCAATCAGCTGGAAAAATACGAAGAGGGATGTCATCAGGCCGTCATTGACTACATGGTGGCGAACGGACTAAAGCAATTTATTGCGAACGGCAGCTTATGCACGCTGGGAGACTCTATGGCGATGGAAGTGCCAGACGCTACCGCCGTACCTACGGAATACATGCGCATCAAGGTAACGAAAGAACCGAACAAAGCCCTCATAGCTGAATTGTACAAATCGGGCGCATTGGAAGGGGCCAACTGGTTTTCCGCTGTGAAGTCACATAAGATAACCATTACTTATAAAGGATAATTATCATGAACGATTTTACACTTCAGAAATTGGGAAAATCCAAGGAAATGCCCGCCAAGGTCGTTATATATGGGGTGCCAAAAGTAGGTAAATCCCGGCTGGCTGCCCAATGGCCAGACCCCGTTTTCATCAACATTGAGGATGGGCTGCAATACTTGCCAAGCGAGGTTCTTGCCACGCCCAAGCTTGACAAATTCGACGACATTCTGGCCTGGCTCATGGACTTCTATAAGAGGGAGGCGGCGGTAGGTAAAACCATCGTCATCGACTCCCTGGATTGGGCGGATAACCTTGCGCAGAAGAAAATCAGCGAGCAATTCCCAGATCCAAAGGGAAACCTGATACCGGTGTCGAACCAGGAATACAAACCTTATAGCTACGGAAAAGGCTATGAGATGGCTTCGACTGAGGCGGCAAGGTTATTCTCCGCCGCAGATTTGCTCTATCAGAAACACGGCATGAAAACCGTAATGATCGCTCATCAGCACATCAAGACGGTGGATTTGCCGACCAAAGATCCGTATCAGCAGCATCAACTGAAGCTGAGCAAGGCGCTTGGAGCCAAGGCTACTGAATGGGCAGACCTTGTGCTGTTCTGCGATTGGAGTTTCGCCGTAACCAAGGATGGAAAAACCTCAGACCAGCAGGCCGTTATACGCGCCGGTGGTGATGCCGCCTACGTGGGAGGGGGGCGAATGATGTTGAAGAACGATATTCCCATTAATGATAACACATACAAACTATTGGAAAAGGAGATTACACAATGACTGGAATAGATTATGGGTTCAATTCAACAAACGAGGTCAAATACGACAAGCTTGGTCTTCCGATTGGAATGCACACTGTAATGGTGGTAAGCGAGGAACAGGAGAAGAACGACAAAGGCATTGTCCTTGGCTTTGAAATTGTTTCCGACGGTGAGCACAAGGGTACTAATGGCAAAGCATGGTATATGACCAAGCACGAAAACCCCAAGGTCGCAAACATCGCACGACAGAACATCAAACGTATCGCGGATGCAACCGGGCGCGAGGTGTCACCGTCCAGCCCCATCAAGGGGCGCGTCCTGGTGATCGAGGTGCGAGAGCAGAAGAACAACCCGGACTATACGGAAATCTTCGCCTATCACCCCGAAGGCTACAAGCCAGAGGAAAAGGCTCCGTTCTAGCACAACCATAGGGCGCGGTGATCTTACGATTGCCGCGCTCTATTATTATGATTCAGCCTTTTGTTATGATTCAGATTTATGTCAGATGATGCCTACCCGCTAAGACCATACCAAATACCCGTCATAGACGCCTGCTTCAACCACGTGAGATACCGAGACAATAAACCGGGCTACGCAGTAGCGCCCGGAGGTAGCGGTAAATCCGTCATGATAGCCAAGACAGCCGAGCGCATATGGGACGTTCTTAATCGCCGCGTTGTCATACTGGCCAGGAACGAAAAACTATTAACTCAGAACAGAGCCAAATTATCCGTTAGACATCAGCAGTTAACGGGGGTGTATTGCGCCGGGTTGGATTCCTTTGATATTGAAAAAGAAATCACCATCGCCTCTATCCAATCCATAGCCAAGCTGGGTGACAGGTTCCAAAACGCGGTCATGCTCTGCGATGAATGCCACAATATAAGTACAAACTCGGATGAAGAAACCCAATACTGGCAGTTCTTCCATGCGGCCAAGGGGTGCCATATTATTGGGTTCACCGCTACCCCGTTTAGGACGGGCGTAGGCAAGCTGTCATGGGGTGAAGAAATCATCAATATACCATTAGAACCGCTGTTTGATTCCGGCTATCTGGTGCGCCCCGTGAACCGAGTCCCCATCACACCGGATTTAGGGAGGGTGCATGTATGCATGGGTGAGTTTGTCCAGGGTGAGCTAGAGGAGGTTTTCACCGACCCCGATTTGTTGTTCCACACCGTGAAAACCATCCTACGATACTGCGAAGGTGGGCAACGCAACCATGTCATGATATTTGCCCAGAGCATTAAGCATTGCAACCTGATTGAGCGAGCCTTGAGAGAAAACGGCATAACCTCAGTTGCCAGCGTTGATGGTGACACGCCCAAGGCTGAGCTTGCCAGAATATTGGAAGACCTCAATGAGGGGCGGTTACGGTATGTCATCAACTGCCAATTGCTGAAGGAAGGCATAGACGTTCCAAGCATTGATTGTGTGGTGGTCGTCCGCTCCACGGTCAGCAAAACGCTGTGGGAGCAAATGCTCTATCGCGGTACCAGGCCAGCCCCAGGTAAGGTGGATTTTCTCGTGCTTGACATGGGCGGTAACTTTCAGCGGCACGGGAGCCTTGGCTCCCCATCGCAGGAAACAGACAGTAAGCCCGACACCAAGCGAGAAATTGGGAAAATTTGCCCCTGCTGCGAGGTTTTCATTGGTGGTAAGGACGTATTCCAGTGCGGCGACTGTGGCTATCAGTTTCCTGGCATCGCCCCGCGCAAGGTTAACCACAATAAGGAGCCTGATTTTTCCAGCAATTCTATTTACAATCCGCCATCCACCACCGGGGATATGGAGTATATGAGCGTAAACCGGGTGGAATATCTCATACACCATAATCGCACCAAGAACACAAAATCTATCCGCGTGGATTATCACAATTTTTATCAGAAGGTTTCTGAATGGCTATCACCCTTCAGCGACAGTGAGTTTGCGCGGGGAAAGTGTTGGCAATTCTTCGGTGATCGAGGGAGGCCAGACACCAGGCAGATGGTAGAGGGTTTAATGACCAGGATGTCGCAAGAGCAAATCTTGGAATTACTACTCATGGAGTGCGGACACCTGAAAAAACCAACAAAGATTCTAGTTGACAAATCAGAAAAATGGCCAAGGATTAAAGCGTATGACTACACGAAAGCCGAAGAAAAGGGTGGAGGATGCGATACAGAGGGCGTTGGTGCACTACTTGAAGACGACGAAATCCTTTTCTGATATTCGCATCTGCGCAACACGCAACGAAGATAGCCGCCACATGCTCGATATGGGTGTTGATGTAGGTAGGACAGACCTTACGCTAGAGCGCTCGTGGAAGGGGTTGCTCTATATCCTGTACTTGGAGCTAAAAACCTTGGACGGAGAGCTAACACCATCTCAGGTAAAGTGGAATGAGCGGTTTGATGCTTCCCCCTGCAAGAACGCACAGCGAGCGGTTGCCTACGGCTACAATGATGCGGTGCGAATCGCCACAGAGTGGGAGCGTGGTTTCACCGCCTTGGCCTAGCGGTCAGCTCCGCAAATCCGGCGGCGTACATGGCGGGGAAGCGTTTGACGGGGATGATGCCGTCGAAATACACCTCGTAGGTCAGGGGAATGGAGCGCTCTATCCTCTCATGGGGTTTCGGGGTGTAGACGGGTATTCCGAGGTCAAGGCGAATCTTGCACATCCTGGCCCTGGTCAGGCCGAACACCTCCGCCATCTGTGCATCGGTCATGGTCTTTGCCATCCGAGCGATCTGCTCACGCTTTTCAACCCATTTGCTCACCGCACCACCCACTGAGAGTTACGGGTGTACTGCGGAAGCCCCTGCTTGATTCTCTCCACGTTCACCGCTCGCATGATGTCAGCGGGTTGGATTCTGCTGCCATCCAGGGTGCAGTGGGTCCCGTGATCTCTGAACCTGTTCCCCAGGTAGACCCTGGCCAACACGAACACGTTTGGACGGGTATCGGGCGGGTATTTGTCGTAGGGCTTCGGCGGTATCTCAACGTTCTTCGGTCTGCCCTTACGTTTTTTGTCTGGGATGTCTCCATAGAATACTTGGGGGTGTACGCGGGTCATTCCAGTTCTGCCATTCGTTTGAGCATTTCAATTTTGCGGTTCATCAGCACGGCCAGGGCGAGCGCCGAATCGTTATAGAGCATCTGATCTGCGTGCCGTGTGGGGTGCAGTTCGCTGTACACCGCCTTCCATTCATATAACAGGGCTTCCAGCTCGGTCATTGCTTACCCCGCGTCTTTGCTTCACTCTCCACGGCGGAACGCTCAAAGAACTTACGCTTGCCTATCGTGATATGGGCGGGGGCAGTGCCGTTAACCACCCGCGTATGCTTCACTCTCCACGGCGGAACGCTCAAAGAACTTACGCTTGCCTATCGTGATATGGGCGGGGGCAGTGCCGTTAACCACCCGCGTATAGAGCCACTGGCGGCTGATATTCAGTGCCTTTGCCGCGTCCACCAGCGTCATATAATCGTTGTCGTTCAGCATCTTGTCATTTTCTTGTTGACGTTATGTAAATATTGCTTGCGCTTATGTTTTTACTGTGTCATGTTATTGTCATTAAGTCAACACTAAATCGGAGGGATTATGGATTGGCATTATAACATCGGTATTGTTGCATTGACGGGGGCAGCTATGCTCATCGTTGTCGGCATGGGTGAGTTATTGAAATGGGGGTTTGGCGTATGAAGTGGTTAGCGTTATTCACGGCGGGGTGCTTCCTGGTGCTGGCGTGCTATGCCAATGGCAGGGCTACGAACTGGACGCCATCGCAGAGGGCCAAGCCTGTGGTTCTATACGTACAGCACCAATACGACACCAAAGGCATGGAGCGTCTACTGGCTCGTGTCGAGCGCGAACGGGTTGCGGCGGTGCTAGCTAAGGTGTATGGGGTTAATGATGATAATATGGATGCGTATAAGAAGTGGGGTGCACGGTGAAACTCGTTGTATTATTCGTGTACTCCATCGTCGGGGCAGTATTCCTGGTGGTGGTAGTGGGTGCAGCAATGACAGTGACGGGGCCGGGGTTATGAGTGAGCAGGAAGAGATCGAGGCACTGAAACGCGCCTGGTTCAAACATTTAGCCACCACCCAGGAAGAGCCACCGTCTGCTCTTGATGGCTACGATGCCGGGTTCCAAGCAGGTCGCGCCTGCCTGCGCACACAACAAGTTATTGGGGAGCCACATACGGAGCCACAAGGCGAGGAGGCAAAGCGTAATGAGTGCGATTGTCTGCGCAGACCTGACTCTGAGGGTATGCCTTCTGGCCTAAAGCCAGACTCCCCCGCCTCATGTGAGATATGCTATAACAGTCATCTCAGAGTGCATTTCTGGGAAGATAAAGTAACCATATACGGATATGGCGGCTATAGCTTTAGCGTTCCTTACCCGGACTGGATTGCAAAAGAGCCCGAGATGGTGTCGAGTAACACCATCGCAGTGCTGAAACAGGCGGCTGAGGTATTAAATCCATTTAGGGCTGGAACGATCCACAAATGGAACCCAAAAACCAAGGAGGTGATGCTGCTTGAGATTTCGCTTAGAGAATTGTCGTCTTTGCACACCGCCATCACCGAAGAGCTAAAGCGATTGGGGGAAGTGTGAGCCTGCGCTTTAGACACGAAGGCGAGAATGTAGCATTGTACGCCGCCAACAGGAGAAAGGATGCTGCAATCTTGCGCCGAAAATCCGAGCTGTTGCTCAAGGAAGCTGAAACAATAGAGGCAGAATCCTATGTGCTTGAAAATAATCTGAGCGAGACAAAGGACACCAGCCATGACAAATAGCATCCAACTGTTTAAGGAATACACTTTGTGGCCTATGCTTCTGGGGTGCACCTTCGGATTCGCTCTTGGACTCATCTATGCCAACGCGTTAATCCTTGATGACTGCAAACGCAAGAACAGCGTCTATGCTTGTGAAGTAATCGCTGCGCCCGTGAAGGGTGGAAACCCATGACGAATAACCCCAAGGTTCTGAACAAACATAACCACGGCATACCCGCTGGTGCTGTGTATTGTGGTAGGGGTTCACCATATGGCAACCCTTTCATCATGGGAACGCACGGAAATCGCGACGAGGTGTGCGACCGTTTTGAGCGCGAGATACTACCGGGCCTTGATGTTACCGCCTTGCGTGGGAAAGACCTTGTATGTTTCTGCGCTCCGAAACGTTGCCATTGTGATGCAATTCTGAAAAAGGCAAACCCATGACTGAAGAACCCCTATTCTTCGAGTTCGACAAACACCGTAACGATTTCATTCCAGCAAGTAAGCTGACTAGCTCAGTAACGAAACGCATGGGCAAGCTGCGTTTGGGGTGGGACAAGATCAAGGAGCTACAGCAACAGGGCTACCGAACCCTGCACAGAAACGGACAACCCATAATCACGGAGACAACCGCATGAAAGAAGAAGAAACTGTTACCATCATCATCCCTAAAATCATCATATGGCCTGCCGTGCTGCTGGTGGGCTTGACCATGTTGCTGACCTTCATCTCAGGTATAGCGCATGCGGTGGGGTGGTGATGAAACACTGGCTCTTAAGACAATGGCGAGCGCTCGTAAAGGAGTGGAAATACGACAACGAGCAACGCCTCCGCAAGCTCCACTGCGAGCACGATTACGATAACAACGTGTATTGCCGGAAGTGCGGCGACGACTATTACCTTAGCGTCTGGTAGGGGCAATTTACCCGGTAAATCTCCTTAGAGGTGGTATGTAGCACACCCCTTGACCTCACTTGTAGGATGAAGCGGGGGTGATTCATGATTGAATTTGACAACGCGGTTTCCGATCTGGGGTACTACCTGGACGAACCAAGCCAGACCCCGCCCACGTTCCAGGGCAAAGGCTCCCGAATCCTCGGCATTGAGGGCGAGTTTTCCCCGCAGACGCTAGACCGCCTCTATCGCGGCATGCAGCCTGACCGGGATGAAAAGCTCGTCACCCGCATCCGGGCAGACAGGCGCGGTGCATTCGAGATGACGCTTAGCCTGCCCAAGTCTCCCTCTATCATGAAGGAGCTGGCCGGGGATGAGCGCATCAAAGGGGTGATGGACGATGCCCAAGCCGTAGTCATGAAGCAGGTGGAATCCCAGGTGCGTACCCGTGTTCGCAAGGCCAGCGAAGTGGAGAAATCCAAGAAGCCCAAGACCTGGCGTTACCCTGAGCGCCGCACGGAAAACCTGACCTATGTGACCTTTTCCCATCCCACAAGCAGAAGCGGCGACCCGCATTATCACCGGCACATCGTCATCCTGAACCTGACCTACGACAAGCAGGAAAAGCAGTGGAAGGCCGTGGAGCTTCGCCACATCGACCGCCCCGCCATCGCTAAAGCCTATACGGAAGCCCTCGTCAAAGGGCTGCACCGCCTGGGCTACAAAACCACCCGCTCAGGGAAGGAATTTGAAATCGTCGGCGTACCCGCTGAGGTGAAGGCGGAGTTTTCCCGGCGTAATGCACAGATCAAGCAGATAGCCGAGCAATACCCGGAAGCCAAACCCAAGGCCAGGAGCAAGCACAGCGTCTACGACAGGCCGGAAAAGCTCGACATTCCCCTGGAGGAACGCAAGAAAACCTGGAAGGAACGAATCACGAAGGGGCAACTAAGCCAGCTAACTGACCTGATGCGGAGGGCGAAGAATTCGGTACGCATGGCGCGCATGCGAAGAAATCTCAAACGCCACATTGACGCAACGCAACAAATCCATCAGGAACAATCCCATGGACTCGAAAGGTAAGTACAACCTCGCCACGAAGGAGAAATGCGGCAAAAGCTCGCACCAGCAGGTTTTTGCCATGCGGGTTATCACAAGCACAGGTTACGCCTCCATCCCCTACGGGTTCCTTCGGTCGTTGCCGTGGATGGATAGCGGGCATACCAGGATAGAGTTGATAGTCGAGGGCTACCACCGCCAGGAGCAATGGAAGATTGGCCTGTGGCTGGTCACGATCAAGGGCGAATACCTGGAAAAGCTTTTCGACGCCATCAACGTATCGAAGCGGGAATGGACGCACCCCGGCGAGGGAGAGGAAGGCACCCGCGTTGATTCGGTGGAGATTACGGAGTTTGAGGATACCTAATTACACCCCCTGCCCCGCTATGGCTTCCAATGCGACTTCCAGTGCCAAGCTCAAGGCCTCGCCCATTTCCCCGATGTAGATTCGCACGGGGAGCGACTTGAAGGCCATTATCAAGCAAACCAGGTCGTTGAACATGTGCTCTGGCTCCTGGCCTCGGACGCATTGCTGTATCGAGGTTTCCAAGCCCCCCAACGCCATGTCTAGCGGCTCGGTGAATATGATAACGGGCTGGTCTTTGATCGCCTTGACCAGGCACACTGAGGCCGTGAATATGTCACTGGTCATGGTCGTTATTCTTTGGTTTTGGTCTATCCGGCAGTGAAAGCGGCAAGCCAAACCGTTGTTGCAATTTAAGAATTTCATCTTGATAAAAATCCTTGTCGGCCACTAACTCACCTACCACCTTTAGCCATTGCAAATCCTTACTGCGAAGGCTGGCAAGCTCTGCCTCCATGTTATTGGGCCGGGGGATGGATGAACGATCAGGATAATACACTGTCTTCTGCCAATGCGCTGGCGGTGGTGCACCTTTAGATATTTCCAAAAGCTCCTCAACAGTTATTGGAACGGACGCAGAGTAGCTAGTTATTTTTTTAATACGTCCCTTTTTCGCCTGTTCTGGTTGATGTGTGTCCGTGGGTGTTACCCCGAACGGGACTGCAAGCGGCAGTCCCTTGAGTGCACGAATGCGGCCTATATCAGAATCAGGGTGGAAAGATACCGTCCCCTTGTTCGTGTCCGTGGTGGGCTGCTGCTTGGCTGCTTCGTACATCCTGATTAGCTCCCTGCAAGCGTCTAGGCTGTCGCTAAAAGTCTTGCCTGAATGCCTGCTGTATGCCGCCTGAAACGCCACCTCATCAACAGCCATGTGTTTCTCTGTGGTCATTGGATACCCTCCGAGTAAGAAATGAGTTTTGCCAAGTCGGAGAACATTTCTGCCTGTACTGCATAATCACATTCATGGATTGCTTGTTTAATGCCGCGCCTATCTAGTAGATTGTTCATTATGAAATAGACAAGCCGGTCAGCCTGTGATTCGCTGTTCTTGTATTTCTGAAGAAGTGAATGAATATCCTGCTCACTCATCTGTTTGCTCCTGCTTGGTGGGTGGGTTGGTGTATTGCTTGCTATTTGGTATCTTCGACCGGATAGCCGCGAAAAGATTTCCTTCGGCGGAAGATTCTGAAATGCCCAAATCAAGAATCTCCATCAACTCAATGATGCAAGCCACTTGATGCGTTTCAGCGTAATGTTGGGCAATTTTTGGGTGAAACGAATAAACCGCATGGTGCATTTGCGCGTACCGTGTTAGTGCGTTTTGAATCCATATCATTTGATCGCATCCGATAATTAATGACATCACTCCCCCTCCTTAGTTGTTGCCACGTGGGATTCGTTGCGGTTTGCCCTTGCTATCGCTTTAGCCGCTTCAATAGATCGGCTGATTCCTGTTGTGTTTCCCAAGTCATCCCACGGCTCGTCAAAACCTATTGCAGTGTGAATAATTCGCGCCATATTCCATATATCCACACTCGGCACAGCTTCAAGTAGGGCTATGGCTTCCCTCAATGCGGTTTCTGTTGGGTGCGGATAAAAACGCGTATAAAACCCCTCGGATTTCTTGATTTCATTTGGGCAGGTGACTAATGCTGAGCGTAACTTCTCAATCGCCTTCTGTATGTTATTGGTCATTCCCCCGCCTCCTTCCCGCGACCTGAAAATTTCATGACTTCAGTGACCACGAACCCAGACGGGTCAACATAAATGTGCCCAACTTCGCAAAGCTTCCCGTTCACAGTAACCGTTCTTGGCCCACTGACATGAACCCCGTGGGCAACCAAGTATGCATCAATGGCCCTTGCAACCTCATCACCAGTTAATTCGATAGAAACACCGGGGCCATACTGTGTAATTCCTGTACCGTAACCTACTATCACTCCCCCGCCTCCTGTGCTTGCTGTGGTGGTGTGGGGAAGGTTTCTAGAGCTGACTTTGCCAGGTACGCACACCATTGCACAACCGGGTCAAGTGTCGCATCAATGTGTATGCGATTTGCACTTGCAATTTGTTCCAGCGCCTCCCGCACGGCCTGTAGCGATTGTTCGTTGATCGGCTGCCACGCACCACCCACCAGCCCACGCGATTCGATGGCGGCTAGTGCGAAACGGCACTTTTCTTCGTAATCACCCCTTAGTAGCTGCCATTTGACATCCAAAACCTGGTTGCTTCTGCCTTCGGTTTCCCAGTTCCACAGCTCTCGCGCCATCACCCTAACCGCCTCCTCCCTCTCCGCTGGGGTGAGTGCTGTGTGTTTGTAGTTAGTCATCTTTCGTCCTCCCGTTGGTATACGCAAATACATTCATGCAAGCCATGCCCAGCAACGCTATACTGTTGTCGAACCCGCACAGGTATAAAATTAGCAATTCTACGGTTATAATTAATGCTTCACGCCTGTAGCTCGTGTTCGTTGTCCTTCTACCTTCTTCAATATTTCCAGCGGTAAACGGAATATGTGTTTTCTGCGCCCTGGCTGTGTGTTTATGGTTAGTCATGGTTTTCTCCTTCATCCCTTGCTCGCAGCATGGCATCTGCGATTTCAAATGAGGCAGTCATGGCGCTAGGCTCTGAATTGCACATGTCGGCAAGTGTGCAGGTTGTTCTACTAACAATACCCGTTAGTGCCGCCGCCGCGAAATAATCACGCAGTGTCATACCATTTTGGGAATTAGAACTAGCCCAAGGAAATGCGCGGGGATTAGCTGGTTTGTCGCTCATTGTTTCGTGTCCTGTATAAAGTTGCTCTGCGTGTTGATTGCTTGCAATACATTGGCGTGTCCTAGCTTAACACCAGCCTCAAAGCCTTTTGCGTAGCCTCGGCTGTAGCCAATGTCTTTCCCACAAAAATAGTAAAGAACTACCGCTATAGCCCAAACGATGCTGATTAAGGTTAGGTCACTCATTGCCCTTGCTCCTTCGTTTCCAACCTCTTTGTTTTGGCTAGTAACTTTTCGCACCTTTCCAAAAGATTGGTATAACGAAGAACGTGTGGGTGCTCCCACGAACTCCCCTCAAAATTATCCCCACTTTTCGCAGCTTTTGAGCGTACATGGTACACCCAATCGCTAAGCGACCAGGGTGCATCATCCGCAAATAACTCTCTTAGTAGTTGTAATGCTGTCTGTTCCATATCTTCACCCATTATCTACCTTCGCATTTCGTTTCCAATTTCTCTAACGCCACCTTATCGGGGCGTGGTGCTGGTGGCTCCTGGCCTGTCAGATGCGCTGCTTGCGCCCTGATGAACCTACCAGCCAACAGCTCCGGCACTGTGTATGTCTCGCCAGCGCGGTATTGCTTCACGATGAAGCCATCAG
>JBGAGR010000014.1:0-53640 GCA_044226645.1 Aggregatilineales bacterium | reverse complement strand
TGCTGTGACTTACAAATCAGGTAAAGGAATCTGCGGCATGTGGTTGCGTGAACTGGAAGAAGGCCGCGGCGAACTTACAATATTTTATGATGACAAGGCCAGCGAAGAAACGCGCTATCATTTCGAGCAGTATATCGAAGTCAATCTCAAGCGCTATGCCCTACCCAACAGCATAGAACGGCGGCGCGTTTTCGTCTGCCCTTCCTGCGGTACACCTATCAGCGATAAACAGGCTCAAAAACGCCGCGAACTGAATTTTAATTTCATCAACTGCAACGTCTGCGAAACCAGAATTTCACTTCTGGATGGCGAGGAGCGCTTAACCAGCGTCCCGGACTCAAAAATCCGTGCAATGGATGCTTCAGCCGATAAGGAACGCGATGTTGCCGTTGCACAATATACTGTTGCAGGTAAGGTAGCTACGAATGATTATGATGTCTTTCTCAGCCACAATAGTAGAGACAAATCAAAAGTCAAAGAAGTAGCGCGAGAACTGGAAGCCAATGGGATATTGCCCTGGCTTGATGAAAGTCAACTTCAGCCGGGTGAAAGTTGGCTACGTAATATTGAGAAAAATATGCTTCTGTGCCGAAAAATGCTCTTCTTCATTGGCACAAACGATATAGGGCAGTGGCAAGAGCGTGAGCTAGTGGCATTTTTGGATTTAAAACGCCCTGTGATACTGGTTTTCTTGGATAACGCTCCGCCTGACGCGAAATTCCCCATGCTGCTCAAAAGTGAAACTTGGGTAGACTTCCGCAAATCAGAGCCAAAGCCTATAGATCAGTTAATATGGGGAATTACAGGCAAAAATCCGCACGATAGCTCATGAAGACGCGAAAGTTTGTGAACTCGAACCATCACTATGAAACAAATGTGCTATAATGACCTGTGCGAGTTTATACAGTGGAGGATGATGGTGGCAATCAAGCAGCGCGTGACGCAGCGTCGTTTGAGGGATAATAAACAGTGGCGCAGCGCCGTTTCCCCGTGACGCAGCGCGCCCCCCTCCCCCCACCTTCACGCTGCTTCAATGCCAACGGCGGCAAAATGCAGGGGGTTTTTGCTGCCATACCACCCACCCGTTCGGCGGCAAAAACCGGAAAGGGCAAAGATTGCAGCAATCCCCCCACTGCCATGTTTGCCCTTTCACACGGCGGAAAGGAAAGTGCAAACACCTGTTGAATGGTCAGATTGAGAGGCGCTGAATGCGAACTTGTCACTCCGCGCCGGATAATTTATCGGCCTGATCGCGCATCGTCAGTTCGTCGATGAACAGATCAATATCGCCTTCCATCACCGTCGGCAAATTATAACTGCTCACATTAACTCGGTGGTCAGTCACGCGGTTTTGAGGGAAATTGTACGTGCGGATTTTCTCGGAACGATCCCCGGTACCGATCTGGCTCCGGCGTTCGCCCTCTTGCTCAAGGCGCTGCTTTTCCATTTCCTGATCGTAGAGCCGCGCCAGCAAAATCTGACGCGCACGCAAACGGTTCTGAAGCTGGCTTCGCTCATCCTGCACTTCTACCACGATTCCCGATGGAACATGCACGAGGCGAACGGCTGTCGAGTTTTTCTGAACATGCTGACCACCAGCGCCAGCCGCGCGGGTGAATTCTTCCTGAATATCGCCCTCGTTCAGTTTAACATCGACTTCATCGATCTCCGCCAGCACCGCAACGGTTACGGTACTGGTGTGAATACGCCCTTGTGCCTCGGTTTCCGGCACGCGCTGAACCCGATGCACGCCGCTCTCGTACTTGAGCCGGCTGTAAGCACCCTTCCCCTTCACTTCGAAGGTGATTTGTTTCATCCCGCCGACTCCCGTCCCGCTCTGGTCAATGATGTCAATTTTCCAGTTGCGATTCTGGGCGTAATAGCTGTACATGCGGTACAGATCCGCCACGAACAAACCCGCTTCATCGCCACCTGCTCCGGCGCGGATTTCCACGATCACGTTCTTGTCATCACGCGGGTCTTTAGGCAGGAGCAGCTTTTTCAGCTTTTCCAGAAGCGCCTCGGTGCCAGCGGTGAGCGAATCGACTTCTTCCTTCGCCATCGCGCTCAATTCCGGGTCAGACTCTTCGTTCAGCATTTTACGCGCGTCTTCGAGTTCCTGTGCCTGGCGCTTATAATCGCGATAATTGCTGACAATTTCCTCTAAACTGGCACGTTCTTTGGAATATTCGGCTACTTTCGTGTAATCGCTCATATTCTCTGGATCGCTAATCATGCGCTCCAGTTCGTTGTAGCGATCTTCAATGACAGTTAATTTCTCTAACATGATACTTTTCCCTGGGTAACGGTTGTCCGTTGTTGAATTGAATTATACGGTCTGGTTAGGCTTGCGTGTAGGGTAGTTGTTTATGGCTCAAATGGCAGATTGCGCAAATCCGGACGAATAACGATTGCGCCCGCTTCTATCAAAGCTTGGTTCCCGCTGATCGGATAATCGACCGCATATAAGCGCCTTCCCTGTGCCTGAGCAAATCGCGCCGCGTACATTGCTCCACCATCACTTTCGCTTTCAACCACGATCACATGATCGCTCAATCCAGTGATGATGCGATTACGTGCAACCAGATTACTTGCACTCACAGTACGCGCTGGATGCAGTTCGCTAATCAGTGCGCCGCGCTGCATGATGGTTTTCGCCAATGCTTCATGGTCGGGAGGGTAAATATTCAACACTCCGCAGCCCAAAACTGCTATTGTGTAACCCTGTGGAACCACAAAAGCACCCATATGCGCGGCTGTATCGATCCCGTAGGCAAGACCGCTCACCACAGCATATCCACGTTCCGCCAGAAGCGAACTCAGATTTTGGGCAGCATTTCGCGCATCTTCACTGGGTTTACGCCGTCCAACCAGCGCGACAGTGTTCGCCAATGATTTACGCCAATCACCACGCACGAACAAAGTAGGCGGTGCGTCATCCAACTGCCGAAGACGAGGCGGATAATCCGGGTCATGAATCGTCAGAACACCAACGCCAGCCTGTTCCCAGAGCGGAATAGCCCTTTCAATCGCTGCCAGATCGATCTCAAGGATGCTCTGCGCGATTTTAGGGCCAATACCCGTAACGGTTCTTAAAGCAGCCTCGTCCGCGCCTAAAACAGCTTTCGGATCATGATGAAAATGCTCCATCAGGGCACGCAGGGTTTTCCCGCCGATACGCTCGGTCAGACTGAGAGCTATCCAGGCTGCATCCACCATACATAAATTCGCAAGTCATCCAGGTAGTACAGAACACAATGAATTAGATGCACTCACCAGCCGCATTATGCTCGTTCCGCCTCGTAGTACTCAATGATGGAAAGCAGGACGGTGTTGATAAATGTGTTGACCTGACGCAGCAAATTACCCCAATCTGCCATTGTATTCCGCTGTGGCGTAATTTCCGACCACGTGAGAATCGAATTGATGACAAAATCGCTGAAGTAAAAAAAACCGCGAACCGCATCCGGCAGTTTTAGTCCCTCTCCGCTCAACAAAGCTGCATAATCTTTCCCTAGCGTAATCGCGCTCGAAAGCTGTTCATCCGGCGCTCCCGATGCCAGATACTTACGTAGCGCTTCGAGCGTCCGCAGTCCTTCCTGACGGAGACTGGCACGGGTTGTTTCGCGGATATGCTCATACCAGTTCATTTGGCTGAGCGTACCACCCCCAACCTGAATGCGGGTGTGACCGAGCGCATTTTGAATAATCAACTGCGCTTCCAGCGGCTGTAGTTCTCCCTGTGTTTCAGCGTAATGAAGTAAATCGCCTTTACGGAAACGGCGATGTCCTCCCGGTGTCCGGCGTGATGGCAAATCCCCTTTATCTGCCCAGTTTCGCACTGTGGCGGGATGTACTCCCAAAATCTCAGCCGCTTGTTGTAGACTCACCCACTCTGAATCAGTCATAATTGTTTCTTGTCAATCGACTCCTTGTGGTTTCATCTAAAAATTATAACATTTTCTCAGAATCATATCGCTACTCAAAACAAAATCCCGGCTTCCTCTTCAGAAAACCGGGATTAATTTGGCTGGCAGATGTTCAGGAACTAACGACGTGACCCCAGAACTACCGGCAGTGTAAGCTGATTACCATCACGCCACACACTCAGATTGACCGTTTGACCGGGCTGTGTGTTGATCGAAAGATATGCCACCAGATTACTCATACTGGTCACTGGCACATTATCGATAGCGGTAATAATGTCAAGCGAATTCCGGGTTGCACTGTGCAAACCAGCCTGATCGGCAGGGCCGCCCTGCTGAACGGTTCCAACCACAACACCCCGAATGTTATTGGGCAGGTTATAACCTTCAATCAGATCCAAAGTGATATAGTCATCTGCTGTGGAAGCAATGCCCAGTAAACTGTAATCCACTTTGCCTTTGGAGATCAGATCATTGGCAACACGTTTGACTAAATTGCTGGGGATGGCAAATCCGACACCGGAACTGCTGCGAGTTTGGCTCAGAATTTGCGAATTGACACCAATGATTTCGCCTTGCAGGTTGAGCAGCGGCCCGCCGCTGTTACCGGGATTAATGGCCGCATCGGTCTGAATAACTGACCCCACGCTAAAATCGGTCAAGCCCTGAATGGTACGATCAAGCGCGCTGATGATACCCGTTGTGAGCGTCCAGCGTTCACCAAATGGGCTGCCAATAGCTAATGTGGTTTCGCCAACGAAGAGATTATTGGAATCTCCAAATGTGATCGGATGCAGGCGATCCTGCGGCATATCGACGCTCAGAACCGCCAGATCCGAATCGGGGTCTACGCCGACAACGCTTCCACGCACAATCGTTCCATCGAAGAAGTTCACTTCGATGTTATCAGCGCCATCCACGACATGATTATTGGTGACAATATGCCCAGCGGTATCAATAACAAAACCAGTCCCTGACCCCGAAAACTGGCCTAACTGAGCGGAAACACCCTGAACATTAATCGAAACAACGGATGGACTGACCTGACCATAAATCTGCGAAAAATAGCGTTCGCTTTCCGTGACCGGATTTGCAGCCTGAACGGAAACTGCTGGCTGCGAGATAAAGGATGTAGAACTGGCAGACGTGCCAATGACCGCTGTCCCCAGAACAAATCCAAACGCAACAAGAAGCAGCGCAGCTATCAGGATGGCTACCCGTTTAGCGGCTTTTGTCGACATAGAATTACCTCATTCCCTAGTGAAATCACAAGCACAAGTTATTTAATCATCTTAAGGTTAAGGACGGCGGATGAGAAGTTCCTGAAACCAATATTAAGTCTACATCAAAAACACGGCGCACAAGGAAATACGGCTCAGCAAGGGGTTGAGGAGATGATTAAGGCGAAAACCAGAAGCGGATACGCAAACGAACATCGTTCAGCAGCGTATCAAAGCGCTCATACAGGTTTTCCTGAAGACCGCTTAAACTCAGGGGGATTTCAGTCTTGTAGCGGGCGTTGTAAATCGCCTCAGTACGCTGGTTGGTGTAACGGAGATAGAGTGTTTCCGCGCCAGCGGTTATGTCGATACAGGCGGCTACGCCGTAGTAGATGACCGAGACATAAATCGATGACTCGACCTGCTGCCAATGTAATTCATGACCACGCGCGGCCAGAACAGCCACCAATTCAGCGACCAAATCAGCAGACATGCGTTCCCGCAGCGGCACGTGATATTCCAGCAAAGCAGAGCCGTTATCCAGAACTTCAACGGGCGGCAGTATGGCTAAAGCCGTAGCCTGCGCCAATGCATATGCAGTTTGTTCGGGGGAAAGCAGTTCATTCCAGCGACCACTTGCCAGTGTTAATGCAACCAGTAGCTTGTCAGGTGGAGAGGCACAGGAAGTAGATAAAAAAGGCTGCCGGGTGATGAGGGCTACAGCGTTTTCAGAAAATACCTCATCCTCCATGAAGAGGCGATGATGGTATGTGTTGCTGAAGGAAAAGGTCAAAATCTGATTCCTGTTAAGGGCAACAGTTCAACTCCCGGCATATTTTTATGATATACGGTGTCGCAAATTTGAATAGTTGTCTTTTATGAAATTCGTATGAAAAAAACTGCGTGACCAGATCAATCCGTACCCAACCTACTACCGAAGCGCCTTCAATCTGAGCGGAGATTTTGAACCAGATGCGTCCATCCGCACTGCTGCGAACCTGCTGCAATACATCGGCTGCATAACCAGCGGGCAGTCTTCCCGCAATCAGGGATTCTGAGCGGGTTGATGCCTGAGAACGGATATTAATTGGGCCATCGCTGCTGTTAAACACACGACAGAGAATTTCCGGCGTATTCGTCACTGTCGGAGTCAGTGTGTCCGTCGGTGTATTGCTCGGCGTAAAAGTTGGCGTGATGGTTGGCGTATGGGTCGGAGTGTTGGTTTCAGTCGGTGTGAGCGAAGCCGTGACGGTATAGGATGGCGTGACCGTTGGACTGGGTGTCCAGGTATAGGTCGGCGTATTGCTGGGCGTGGGTGTATTGCTCGGTGTTGGTGTGTCACTCGGCGTAGGGGTAATGCTGGGCGTGGGCGTGTTACTCGGAGTCGGGGTGCGTAGGGGTAATGCTGGGCGTGGGCGTGTTACTCGGAGTCGGGGTAGCGGGCGGGAAAATCACCGGTCCCCAGATTCCATGCGTAGCGATGCCTGTCACCAACAAGAAAATAATAATCCCACCGATAATGGCTCCTGTACGAATAGTCCCGCGCTGGCGCAGCGATTTGATGCTGTTTTCCACGCGAACAATCTCAGTACGCCGCCCCAACACGCGGAAGGGTTCATCTTTCAAGGTTGCGAGCCAGGTTTCGGCCTCGCTCACATTGCCCTCTTCCACAGCAAATTCGATGCGCTCGATATACCGTTCCAGTAAATCACTGACAACATTACGGTAACGCTCGTCCTGAGCGAAATCGCGCAGACCCGCCAACATGGAACGTGCCTGAGAAAGTTCGTTATCAAAATTCTGGGCGACCAATGCTGCTGCCCGTTCGATGACCTGTCGCGCACGCTGCATATCGCTGCTGGCAGCGCGGGTTTCCAGAAGGGTTTCGGATAACTTTATGTCGCTAGGGTCGAGCTTAATGCCTAATTCGAGAAGTTGAAGTGCTTCATTGGTGAGCGTCAGGCGTTCTTCAAGGCGGTTGGCATTCCCGGCGCGATTCAAAGCCGACTGCGCCTGATCGATGAGCTGGGTTTTAATCCCGGTCAGGCGGTTATTAGCATTCTGTGAAAGCTGCGTCAAACGCTGGCTGTCCGGCAAAACCTGCCGAACCCGCATGAGGATATTCTGGATATTCTGCAATTGAGCAACCTGCTCGGTCAGCGGCCCACTGAGCATACTCAACTGTACCGAAGCCTGATCGGCATCCTGCTGGACACGACGCAGATTTTCGATGCGTTCTTCAGCCTGGGGATCATTGGGCACGACCCGCAGCGCCCCTTCATATTTGCGCAGCGCTTCCGCCCAATTATCGGTCTTGATGAGGCGGTCACCTTCCATCAGGAATTCACGCGCCAGCGCCAAATCCTGAATATCGAGCAGCGCTTGTTCCGCATCTTTCCAGCTTAGGATTCCGCTGCGCTCCGCCAGATCACGCGCTTCCCGATACAGGCGTTCAGCTTCATCGTAATTCCCGGCACGCGCCAACGAATTAGCCCGGTTATAAGCCACACGGGCATCAAACGGAATGCGATGATCCGGCACAACGCCGCGAATCAGGTTATCTTCCGCTTTCTGACGATAATCCAGCGCTGTGGGATTCCCCGGCTGCTGCGACAGGATTCGGTTGGCAAGGTCAATCGTCTGCTGATAATCGCCCGAATAATACGCCTGCGTCAATTCAGAAACCATCTCATCCACATCTGGTGCGACATACGATGAACCACGTCCCGGCATCCGGCGCGCTGGCAGTTCCTGATAAATTTCTTCTTCCGGCGCAGGATACCCCGACGACGTAGGATAAATCGGTACATTGTTCGTAGTAGGTACAGGCGGCGGTGGTGGGGCTGCCGACGGCGTTGATGGTGAATTCACCCCGTGCCGCGCAAAGAGGTCTTTCACGCGCTGTGCGGCCTGCGAACCGCGCTGGGCAGCATCTTGCAGCAGGGCAATCACATCAGCATCCTGCGGATTGAGTGCCAGCGCTTCCGCCAGAATGTCAATGGCCTCATCTACATCATCATCGTCACCCGCAATTTCAATCCGAATACGGGCACGCCGCACCATCCCACGAACCGTCGCGGCAGTGGGTGATGTCGGATTGCTCATCCGCGCCAGTTCGGCAAACAAAGCCTGTGCCGATGGCTCATAAGGGGTATTTTTCGCGTCGGTCAACAATGTCCGCGCCGAGCGTTCCAACTGCGCGATTGTAGCTGAGTCGCTATCCTGAGGTAAATTTTGAATCTGCTCCCGCAGATCGTCCAGCCGTTCTTGCAAATTAGCCATGCATCCATCCTTAGTCGAACTGCTTGAAAGTTACCCCATTCAGGCATTACGGGCAAGAGTGACCTTTTAATTTTACGTCGTACCATGATTATGCTATGATGTGAACAAGGAGAAGGATGAAACAAATGACATTCCCCATTCGCATTATCCCGCGTTACAGGCTTATGATGCGATACGACATTCGTCTTGACCAATACGAACCCTATTATCAATTTGTGATGAATGATTTTGTTCCCTCGTTACACAATATGGGTTTGTATATGGTAGGCATATGGCACACCGCCTATGGTGACTATCCGCTGCGGCAGATTGAGTTTGTTACCGACAACTTGACTACTGTGCAGGAAATTTTTCAGAGTGAACGATGGGATAACCTGGAAGAAAAGCTGAAATCCTATACGCTCCGTTACGAACGGAAGCTCGTCCGTTATCGCGACCAATTTCAATTCTAAAATCCGCCCATATCCGATACTGTTTTAATGATGCTATAATCCCGCGTCATGTTACGTACTGTCGCGCAAGCATTACCCTATATCATCGCTGGACTCTTTGGACTGGCGCTCTTGTTGTTCCTGATTTCCTTGCAGCAGCTCCGCCGGGGTCGCACAGGCTCCTACTGGCGGCTGCGGCGAGACGCGGGACAGCGTGGCGGTCAGCTTTTCCTGCTTTCAGTAGCTTTATTCGGCATCGCCATGGCACTGGCTATCTTCAGTGGTTTGGCCGATCTGGCCTACCAGCGGATTAAATCAGCACTGGAAAACAGTAATCCCGATGCGGTGCATGGTATCGCGCTCTCCACACCAACCTATCCCGTTTTCATGACCAATACGCCCACCGCTACCGTAACGCCAACACTGACTCTATCACCTACGCCGCAGCCGGAAACCGCCACGCCTACCATTACCATTTCCCCTATACCAAGCGATATGCCGCCCGCTTCGCTCACGCCCACCATCACGGCGACAGCCAGCGCGACGTTTGAAAGCATCCTGTTTTTAGTACCCCCTACATCAGCAGTCCAACCGCTTGCCAATGCCAGAATCGACCTGACGGCAGCGGCTTTGGATATAGCGGCGGATGGCAGTCCATCAAACGCAGGCGACCAATTCCCAGCGAACACGAAACGGGTTTTCTTCTTTTTCGATTATGCCAATATGACACCGGGTGTAACCTGGACGCGCATTCTGTATCGCGAAGGCATCCCTATTCAGGGGCAGTCCTATGAATGGAGTTTGCCAAGCAGCGGAACAGGTTATTTCTTTTTTGGGAGTCAGGATGGTTATCCAGCCGGGAATTATGAAGTCAGGTTGTTCCTGGGCGACAGCCAGATCAGCAATCTGGTTTTCACGCTGAGCGGGTAGCTCTTTCGGCCTGTTTTCAAGCGGGTTAAGATCGTTTATAATGCAACATATTGTAACTTCCGAAATGTCTGTTATGTATATAATTGATAAAGTGCTTGAGTCCTGAGGCAAGCAGATTACAACCAGGCAGAGGTGTCATGCAGCATTATGGTCTAATTGTAGACGACGACCAGCACACACTCATTTTTATTGAGCAGGTTCTGCGACCAACAGGATTACACATCGTCCAGGCGCAAGATGGTATTCAGGCTCTTGAACTTCTCAAGACGACAACACCCAATGTCTTATTTCTAGACATGCTGCTGCCCGGTATCAGTGGACTGGATTTACTCAAGTTTATCGTTGAAACACCCCGACTCAACTCGACTTATGTCGTAGTGGTAAGTGCCCATAAACATTTTCCGCCTTCGGACGAACTTTCACGGGTGGATACCTATCTCGTCAAACCCGTTCGTCCTAAAGATATTCGTGATGCCGCACTCTATGCTATTGAGCGGCAGGCTGCTGGCTAAAATCACGTTTCCCCCCTGCTCAAAAACCCCCTGTTTGAAGCCTCCTCCGAATCAGGTAGAATCACCCCGGATGATTCTTAAGGTCGGCGGGGTTCACAATGGCTTTTGATTTTGAAGTTCTAATTGGTCATCTCTACGTAGTGGGTGGGCGTGCCCTCAGCACGCAGCCGCCGGGGACACTTGTCGAAGTCGCCCCCAAAAAGGCGGCGCGGGGTCGCGAACTGGACACCTTTTTTGTGCTGGTTACGCCTTCCGGGGACACGACCGCACCCACTATGTTTTACGAGCAGATGGCCAATCTGGGCGCAGAGCGTTATTTCAACAGCAGCGGCAGTGTGACCGCAGGATTACGCACGGTGTTCACCTCGCTCAATCAGGATCTTGTTGACCACAATGGCAGCGGCAAACAACATTATGAAGCTAATATGACCTGTGCGGTGCTGCGTGATAATGAATTGATCGTGGCGCGGGCGGGTTCGGGTGTAGCCATTGTCCAGCATGAGGGCACCATGCAGCCGTTCCCCACCGATTTCAGCAATGACGAGGTTCTTTTCGGCCCACCTCTCGGCGTTCAGGCCATGCCCGATACGAAGATGTCCCGCTACCCACTGGCACAAAATGACCGGATGATTCTGGCAGACTCGGCGCTGGCTGATCTCGATCAGGAACGGGTGAAAACAGCACTCGGCGCAATCGATATAGGAGACGTACTGACCGGACTCAAAGATATTGGCACGCCCCAGATTACCCTCATGGTTGCTGAATTTGTCCCACCGGAAGCACCCTCGCCAGCCTCAGTCAAGGACGAGCGTTCGTCATCACGCGCAGCCGCATCAACACCTGCACCAGCGGCGGCAAGCAGCGAAAGCGCACCAGCGCCAGCCATACCGGAACGGCCAACCCGAAAACCGGGCGTAATCGAAAAACGAGTCAAGCAGGTTCTAGGAACCATCGCCTTGTTTTTGGCGCGTATCATGGAAATGTTCAACCATTTTCTGGATCGGCTGATTCCGCCGCCAGCCGAAGGGGGACGCAACTGGCTGCGGACTTCTACTGCTACAGCCATTGCGATTTTGATCCCCGTCATTATCGTGATACTGGTAGTAGTACTGGGTTTCAGCGGCACAGGTGACACAGCCTTTGAATTGTGTGTGAAGGAAGCCAATAATACGGCGGGAGTCGCGCGGGGTATCGCATCCAGCGACGTGAATGGTACGGTAGAGGCATGGAACGCAGTTATTACCGTCGTCAACGGCTGCAAGGAAATGCGTCCCAATGACCCAACCTTGTCGGCGCTCACACAGGAAGCACAGGGCATTATTGACGTATTATTCCGCGTTGAGAGACGGGATGCCATCCCATTAGCATCGTTCACCAATGCAGTTCTGACGCGAATTGTGCTGCAAGGATTAGATATATACGCACTTGATTCGCAAAACAACTGGGTCTACCGGGTATCGCTGGCAAGCGATGGCACCAAGGCTGCCCCCAATTCCCAGATTACCCTGCCGCTCATGCGTATCGGTGCAGCAGTGGGTCAGTTCCGCCTGGGAAAACTGATCGACATTGCCTGGTCGGAGGACAGCACCCAAATTCTGGCACTCGACGATCAGGGTGTCCTCGTTGCCTGCTCGCCGCGCTTTCTCCAGACCTGCGAGGCACAGCGCTTGCTTTCTAGCGAACTCTGGGCATCACCAACCCGCATGGCTTTTTATAAAGGCAAGCTGTATATTCTCGATCCCGGCGCGAACCAAATCTGGCGTTATGAAGGCGCGGGCGGGAATTTTTCCAACAGTTCTCCGACTGAGTATTTTGGCGGAGAATCGCCCTACGACATCCGGGCTGCTGTCGATTTCGCCATTGATGCGGAAAGCGGTTTTGTCTTTGTGCTTGCCTCCAATGGCGTGATTACCAGGTGGGTATCCGGTGAACAAACACCCTTTAGTTACGTCAATTTCCCGGATGCACAGCCTCTAAATTCTGCTGATGCTTTTTTCCTGGACAGCGACCCCATTGCACAGGATATGTTTATCGTGAACCGGGTCAACCGAACCATCTACCAGACGACCTTATCCGGCACCTTCATGAACAGCTATCGTGTGTTCAATGAAAAAGATTTCGACAGTCTTTCCAATGTGGTGGCGGACTCGACCAATCAGGTGATTTATGCCCTGTCCGGCAATTCCATTTTCGCCTTAAATCAGAAAGCGCCAACCCAGCCGTAGGTCAACCGTAGGCTACACAGCAGTAGGTTCTGCGCTATAATGCCGCCACTATATTGGTAGGCGGCAGCCGTTTGTTTTCGCCTGTCGCAACGTGGAGTTTTTGTTTCATGCGTGTCCCCGGATGGTTATTTCTCGTCGGCATTGTGCTGGTGGTCGCTGTGACTGCCCTGGTCTCTTTGCTGGCGTTTTCAGTAGCGCGACAGGTGGCGATTGATGCGGGAAATGTCGGCATTCAAATTGCAGCCCCTGCGCTGAATGTGTCGGAGCCGACCATAACACCTGTTTCGGTCATCACCCTCGCGCCAACCAGCGCGGTTCCGACCAGTGAGGCTGCCGCAGTATCCAGCCCTGAACCAACGGCTACGCTCGACCCAGCCGCCGCTCTGACCTACAACGACACCCGCCGCATCAATATCCTGCTGCTCGGCATCGATCAGCGTTCCGGTGTCGATGATCCCGGCCCCTTCCGCACCGATACCATGATGGTTGTCAGTATTGACCCGGTACGGAAAAGCGTGGGTGTGCTCTCGATTCCGCGCGATCTGTGGGTCGATATTCCGGGCTACAAACCGGGGCGTATCAATACCGCCAACTCAACCGGCGACTCGCAGGGCTATCCCGGCGGCGGCCCCGCGCTGGCGATGGAAACAGTACATCAGGTATTGGGCATCACCATTGACAAGTATCTGCTGATTAACTTTGATGTCTTCACCACGCTGGTGCAAACCATCGCGCCGGATGGGGTCGAAATCTGCGTCAGTCAGGTGATTGATGACCCGAAATACCCCGATGCTGGACTGGGCACAATTCATGTTCATTTTGACCCTGGCTGTCAGGTATTGGATGCGGAACATCTGCTGCAATATGCCCGTACCCGCGCCACGCAGGGTTCGGACTTTGACCGCGCGGCACGCCAGCAGGAAGTCCTGAAAGCCTTGCGTGATAAAGTGTTGAGCGTGGGTGGCATTACCCAGTTCATCGGGCAGGCTCCCAGCATATGGGAACAGCTTGCCAACAGTCTGAAAACCAACCTCTCGCTGGACGAGATTTTGCGGCTGGCTTCGCTCATGCAGCAAATTCCTAAAGAGAGTATGCGCTTTGGGCAAATCAACAATCTGTATGTCAATTTTGCCAAGACGACCAGTGGCGATGATGTCTTGCTGCTGAAAACCAACGCTATCCGTTTGCTCATTCAGCAGATTTTCAACCCGGAAGATGATCTGACCATCTCCGAACTGCATACCAAAGCCGACGCTGAACAGGCCACTATTGATGTATTCAATAACACCGATGTAGCCGGATTAGCCGGACAAACCCGTGATTGGCTGAATGGACGCGGTGTAACGGTGACGAATCTGGGCAACACACCCAGTTTTACCAATGAAAACACAGTCATTCATGTCTATACGAACAAGATATGGACAGCCCGTTATTTAGCGGCATTGATGGGATTGCCTGCTGACCGGGTGCAGCCGGGAGCCGATGGACTGACCAAGAATGATATTGCCATCGTCGTTGGGCCGGATGTTCAACCGCTCTTAAGTGGCCAATAGTCTGGCTTAAGCTCGCCGTTAGAAAATTCACACCGAAAAGTTTACCAAAAGGTAACCCTTTTCATCCCAACCTGTGCTACTGTGTCCATATGGGTTCTCGTTGCGTGCTGAAGGACGAAATCGCGTAGGGCAAAATTGCAGCCTGATTGCAGTCTTTGCAATCTCTGCAATTTGAAATTGCACAGGCAATGCGTGAATTTACGGGGAAAAAAGATACTCAAAGGGCAAACATTGCAGCAATCCCCCCATCCTGCAATGTTTGCCGTAAAACAATGCAGACGAATGATCGTTCGCCGCAGTTTTCGGAAATGGCTGCTGTGGCTGGCAGGTATAGTTTGATAGCCAGACTAACGGGGGTACAGTATCATCTGCGTACAACGAAACAGCGCCATGACTTTGCCCGTCGCCTCGCTTTTGACCTGTGCATCCCAGAGCTGTGTAGTGCGTCCGCCATGTATCAAATTCGCTTCGCAGGTAATCACACCTTCAAGGGCGGTGCCGAGAAAATTACTCTTCAACTCAATGGTGGTAAATCCCTGCGCGCCATCTGGCAAATTGGCAATCGTGCCGTATCCACAGCAGGTATCCGCCAGCGCGACTACTGTCGCCGCATGAAGATAGCCGTTAGGAGCCATAAATTCCGGGCGGATTGTAAGCTGCCCAATCAGACATGTTCCTTCGAGCTTTGTAAACTGAATGCCGAAAAGGCCTGGTAAAGTCCCATTGCCAAATCGATTCAAATCATCCATTGTAACCGTCATATTCACTCCCCTCTACACAAAAAAACGGGCGTGAACGTGCCACACCCAATACCGCTTTTGACAAGGTGAACAGAATTTAGGATACTCTTTTTTAGCTGTCCATGCACGATTTATAACCATTTTTGCCCAAAAGGCCGATCTATGTCAGCGATTCCGACACTCGAACAATGGCAGTCAGGCGGTGAAGTCCTCGAAATCGGCGGTCACAAAATTTTCACAACCGCCATCGGCCGGGGCGAACCCGTACTCGTGCTGCATGGTTTCCCTACTGCCAGCTATGATTATGTGCGCCTGATTTCGCTGCTCTCAGATCGCTATAAGCTGATTTTGTTCGACTTTTTAGGCTATGGTTTTTCCGATAAACCGCGTCCACATCATTATTCGCTGTTCGAGCAAGCCGACATCGCGCAAACCGTCGCGGAACACTACGGCATGAAATCCGGCTATCTGATTACGCACGATATGGGAAATTCAGTGGCGCTGGAAATCCTGAAACGGGGGAAACTGCCGATTACCAAACTCGTGATGCTGAATGGAAGTGTGCTGCTCAAATATTATCAGCCGCTCATCACCCAGCGACTGCTCCTCAACCCGATTTTGGGGGCGCTCATCACATCACTGCGCCTCATCAACCGGAGAGCATTCGCGCGGCAGTTCGGCAGCGTGTTCGCGCAATATCCATCTGAAGCAGAAATCGACGCTTTCTGGTCACTGATTCGTTACAACGACGGCGCGGGAATCTATCATCTGCTGATTCGCTACCTGAATGAGCGCAAAATTCATGAATATGCGTGGCTGGATGCACTGCAACAGCACAACGCGCCGCTTACGGTCATCTGGGGGCAGCGTGATCCTGTGTCCGTCCCACGCATCGCTCAAGCAGTGTTGGAACGCCGCCCGGACGCGACTTACATCCCGTTTGAGGACATCGGGCACTACCCACAATGGGAAGCGCCCGAACGTACCGCCGAAGCCATCAAAAAAGCTTTTGGCTGATTACCAGCCCCATGTTCCCGGTGCGCCTTTGAAAGGCCCCACAATATCGGAGGTAATCCAGCCGCCGTAGAAATCGCCTTCCTGCGCCTTTACCTGCTCGTCATCCACATAGCAGGCATCCATCTTGCTGGCGTAGAAAGCCAGATGATTTTTGATGGAATCAAAACCGGGACGCGGATTCGGATAACTCCATGCCGCATTCTCCACCGTGCGCCCGTTGATGCGAACCGTCCAATAGCTGGCCGCGCCCTTAAACTCGCAGACCGTCCGGCGGCTGGTCTGAACAAGATACTCCATGCGAATATCTTCCGGCGGGATGTAATACACCGGCGGATGACTCGTTTCCAGCACACGAAATGCGCGAGTCGTATCGGCGATTTTTTCTCCGTTCAGGATAATCTGAATCCGTTTATCTGTCGCTTCCACGCGGGGTGGACGCGGATAATCCCAAACCGATTCCTGATTCGCAGTAGGCTTTTCCGGTTTGATATTCGCAGGCATAGGCTAAACCTCAATCCAAACTACTTTTCCAACATCACGACGAAAACTGAATCGTTGCCATACAATGCGCTGGCAATTCTACTCGCCATTTTCCCACGCCATCTGGCGAGACGTTGAGTGAGGCAGGTTTGACACGATCCGGCGCGTTCAGGCTGTTCACCGCGCGGGGATCATCCCCTGTCAACACTTCTGCCTTAGTGACACTTGCCGTATTTGAAACCATCAAACTCACCGAAGCGGATTGGTCGTAATGACGATTGACCAGCGTCACAGCCGTTCCATTATCGCGCGATGATGCCGTAGCGGAAACAACACTCGCGCCGTTCGGATGTCCGGGCTGATTGGCACCCTGTGTAACTTCAACGGTCAGCGCCGTAGCAGCAATATGCGGTTGATGCATCTGCAACGCATAGTAAGTCGGTGTCAGCCAAATCGCGTCACCTTCGGTCATAACCGGCGCATGGAGCACATTCACGATTTGCGCCAGATTCGCCAGCGTCATGATATTGCACTGGCGGTGGAAGCCTTCCAACGCGACACCGACTGCCAGCGCATCCCGCAAAGTGCCAGCCTGTTCATAGGTAATCGGTTCGCGATGATCCTGACTATCCGGCCCCCAGGAACGCGCCTCAGGATGCCATACACCCCATTCATCCAAAGCGATGCCAATATGACTGCCGCCGGAATACTCGCGAATGAGTTCAGCAGTGCGCAGGACAAAATCTTCGGTCTGGTGCGCTTCAGTCAACAGGCCGTAATACTGTTCCTCACTGAAATCAAGTTCAGGGCCACCGTGAATCCAGTAGCGGTGAATTGAAAGATGATCCATCAGCGCGAGATGACGCTGATTGGTTGCCAGAAATTTCGCGTTCCAATCGTCTTCCTGACCACAGGCGACCAACTGCGCGTTCGGGTCAACGTGACGCAGCATGGTAGCATACCGGCGATATTCAAGGGCATAAGTTTCAGCATCATAATTGCCGCCGCAGCCCCAGTTCTCATTGCCCACACCCCACAAGGTCACTCCAAATGGGTCAGGTGAGCCATTGGTCGTTCGTTCCCGCGCGAGACTGGTACTGACGGATGTATTGCAGTATTCGAGCCAATCGCACAATTCCTGCGGTGTTCCACTGCCGACATTCCCCGCCAGATACGGTTCCGCGCCGAGCAGTTTGCAGAGAGTCATAAATTCGTGCGTACCGAGGCTGTTGTCATCCTCGACCTGCAAACCGCACGACATGCCTAACCGTACTGGACGCTCTGCACCAATGCCATCGCGCCAGTGATAATGATCGGCATAACAGCCGCCCGGCCAGCGCAGCATCGGCACGGGCATGGCTTTTAAGGCATCCACCACGTCGGCGTGAAAGCCATTGTAATTGCGGATAGGTGAATTCCTGCCGACCCACAGACCGCCGTAACAGCAGCGTCCCAGATGTTCGGCAAAATGACCATAGAGGCGCGGCGAAATCGTCCCAATCGGACTATCGTCACGCACCGTAAGTGTTGTCTCAATCATGAGCTATGTTTCTCCAAAGCAAGTGGTATATTGGAGAAATTATAACCTGCCGCAAGCGCTTTCCATAACCAGATGGAGCGATGGCATGAGACGTGGATTACTGCTCCACACCCAAATGCGCCAGCAAATTCACTGTCGCGCTGACCGTCTGTGCTTCCTGCTCATCGCGGCTGATCGTCGCGGGATTATCACCCGGCTGTGCGCCATACCAGCCGAATTGTCCATGATCGCCGCCTTCAATCGGCACAAAAATCGCATCGGCAGGCAGGAATTTCGCGGCATTTTTCACGGTATCGACTTTGGCGAGTCCATCCAGTGTTCCGTAAACAGAAACCGCCTCGATAGGAAGCATTGAAAGATCAATATCCGGGTAGGATGCCCAGAACACCAAACCCTCTACTACTGTTGGATTCGATTGGACATAACGCGCCGCCATGGAACCGCCCAGCGAGTGACCACCAATCGCCCAATGTTGAATATCCGGGAACGCCTTGATGACATCATTAGCTTCGTTGATGCCAAATATCGCCAGATTGAGCGGCATGGGCATGGTCACGGCCAGATAGCCCTGCTCAGCAATCGCGTGGAGTTGTGGCGCATAAGCACGCGCATCCACCTTCCCACCGGGATAGAAAATAAATCCAGTCGTAGGGGCTTCTCCCACAGGGGTAAAGACATACCAGCCATTTTCGTTACTGACATTTACCTTCGCGTCGGATTGCAGTGCGGCAATCGCCTCCTCCATTGGTTGAAGGGCATCATTCGCCCAGACTACAAAACCTATAGACGCGACAAGCAGCACAATGACTAGCGCCAACGCAAGCCAACGCCATCTGAACCTTGACATACATTTCCTATTCAATATATAAACAATAGCTGTTGTATTTATATCACAAGTTGAGGGGTTTTAGCATTGAGATTCAGAAAGAATTCAGCAAACATTTGCAGGTTTCTAATACAGCACACTTCGTAATAGTCAAATTAATGTACAGAAATGACTACTTCATCATGAACAAGATCGTCAAGATTCACCATATTGTGAAGAGCCAGTAAAACAAACAATATTTGCTAACGCTAGTTGGGGTATTCCGGTGGCTTCAACACAACTTCACCATCCATCTCATAGGAACAGCCATCTCCCCACAAATTGAGTAGGAGTGATCAACATGCTCAAAAAAGAATACTTTAAAACCAAGCCAACGGTCTGCAAAGTCACCTTTGGGTTATCCGATGCCATCAACGCCGAGACCGCTTATCTGGTTGGCGACTTCAACGGATGGGATGAAGCCGAGACTCCCATGAAAAAGCAAAAGAATAAAGGCTTTACCGTGACACTGGAACTGGAAAAAGGCCATGAATACCAGTTCCGCTATCTGGTGAACGGAACCGAGTGGCACAACGACGGCAGCGCAGATAAGTACGTCCCGAATCCTTACAGCGGCGACAATTCCGTCGCCATAACTTAATCCCTCTATAATTCCTGATGGCGGGTATCAACAGATGCCCGCCGAAAACACCCCCTGTTATTCTGGCGCAACATACCCGCCTGTACCGCGCTGCAAATCGGCTTTTTGAGCAAATGTATCGAGGTAAGAAACCATATTCTTGCCGGGGCAAACACTTTCAGGATTGAATTCGAAATGCCCCGCGAGATGCGTGAGTCTGTAAAGCGCTGCCAGCCAATTCACTAACGTTTGCGCGGCTTCTAACTGCACATCCAGCGGCATGTCCCACTGAAAATCACCCATCACCACTACACCAATTGTGCCCGTGTTATGCCCTGCTACCGATGCACCCCGCACATGAATATCACGCCCCTCATAGATTACGCCATCCTTATCAATGCCGTAGTGATAACCAATGTCCGCCCAACCGTTGCGATCCATATGCAAATCCTGAATATCGCTCATGGTTTCATCCGTGAATAAGCGGCTGGCGGAGTGATGAATCACAACAGTACGATAAACATCCGCCAGATTTTCAGGATACACATACCATTCCGGCTCTTTTGCATCGGTGGTGAAGCCATATTCATTGGGTGCTTCATGATTCGGAGGTCGAGCGCCCCACGCAGTACGCGGGATGATTGTCGGCGTTGACGGAATGGGACGGCTGCTTTGCAGTGCTTTCAGGACGTAGCCTAGCCCCCAATTCGCTGCGACTAATCCCGCACCTAAACCAACACCCGTCATAATCAGCAGTTTTCGACGGGAAATAGTTCTCCGTGTCTGCTTCATCGCAAACTCGGCTCATATTCGGTAATCATCTCACGCCATTTATCCGGCAGTAGAATCGATTGGTTGGCGCGATAGTCATAGGCGACCAGCACGATGAGTCCGGAAGCGGCTATATTCGGTTGGTCATCACGGAAACGTATAATGAGATGCTCCATATCGTAACTTTTGTTACCTAAACGGCTGCACCGGGTATACACCTCAATCGCCCCATCCTCCAGATTCAATGGCAGTTTATAGTCGATGGTCGCTTTCGCCATAATCGGGCCAATCAGACGCGGCAGACCATCCCATAACCCCAAATCGCGGAAATATTGGATGCGTCCGCTTTCCATAAATGTGACACTCTACGACAGCTCAAGCTGTGTAGCTTCTCGCTTGCGCGAGCTACATGCGCCGTGTCCAGGCGAACTACGCTTGCCCCGCAGTACGGGGTGACGATACTTGACCCATCCCGGTGGTCTGATTTTACCCAATTCTCCATAAACAACGCCGCTGAGGATGTTACTCGCTCCCACCACATCCCGATGCCCACAGAAACCGCAAGCCGGACAGGTGTAGACCCGTCCCTTCGGTTTGTACTTGTGTTGGCAGGATGGACAGGTCTGCGAGGTGTACGCCTCATCCACATCATCTACAACCGTGATACCCACTGCCTCAGCCTTGTAGCCGATGTAGCGTCTCACCTTCCCGTGTGACCAATTGCCGATCTTCTGCTGGCTCTTGGCGTTCAATCGCTTCCCATCCGCCACATCGCGCACATCGCCCAGTGCCAGTGTCCCGACTTTCCGCTCCACACACCAGTCTACTGCTTCTCGACTGATCTTGTGTTCCAAATCGCGTTTGCGACGGTTCTGCTTTGCCAGAAAACGCGCTTTGCGACGGTTCAGACGTTTCCAGCGCCGTGAGCCTCGCTGCATTTTCGCTTGCTTCGCCTGCATTTTGGCGAGGATGTAGTTGGTGTGCTGGTTCTGTGCGCGGAGTTGACGACAGGAGATAACGACTGCCTCTTCACCATCGGTAAGCGTGATGGGATGGATTTCGCCTAAGTCTCCGGCGGCTACATACCCAGTCTCGACTGGCTGAGGCTGTACGCCATCATCCACCACCAGATGCCACTCATAGCGACGGCTAGACTTGTTGTAGACCAGTCGCATTTCGCTGAACGCCTCAACTGGTAATCCTTTCAACGGTTCAGGCAGTTCGACTTGAAGCGGCTCATTCCCTCTCGCTAATGACAGCAATAAACTGCCATCCTCGCTCAGACGAATCCCGCTGTTTTTCCAGACGGTTGTCCGATAGTATTTACGTTTGTGAGGATACTTCACCTCAGACAAACCCGCCTTACGCATCTGACGAGCCGTTTTGCAGGCTTTGGGAAAGCCTTGTTGCGCCGCGTCGATGCTGTGGGAATGGAGCAGCGCTGTTTGACCAGCATTCAGACAGTCGTTGTAGCGTTCCTGAGCCGAAGGGGAGAGCCAGATGCCTTTCTTGCGGTAGATGCGATACTGTTCGACCAGCACTTGCGAGTAAATACGACCACTCTCATGATTCAGAGCATCAGCGCTTGAGCGTGGCAGGTTACAGGCGAAATAGACGGTATAAATCATGGTCTCACTATACAGACAGACTGTTATGGATACTATACCCACGCTCGATCAATTCCACCATCGCACCTTCTGGCTAAAGCCGACGAGAAACCCGCCTAACCACTGCCTCTAAAGAGGCGCGGCTTGCGGTGGGTTCCATTCGGTCAGATACAAGCCATTATTGACATGCCCCATCGCGTCTAAATCAGCAAAACGGATGGGAATCGAAATAGCGTGGCGGAATCCATCCGGAGGTGCATGGGTAGTCATGAATGGTTTGTTTTCCCTAACAATCGCTAACCTGAACCAAACTTTTCACCTGTTTTTACCTGATTATCAGGTAATTAAATGTAATGTTGCTCTCGATACCAGTCATAGGTATCCTGCAAACTCTGCCGCATATCAACTGCTGGTTTGCACAATTCATTCCAGGCTTTGCTGCCGTCGAAATAAATATATTGCGCTCCCAATCGCACCTGATCGCTGTCAATCGGTGTATGGATGCCGATTTTCCGCAGCATATCGACCACATTTGCTACTAAAGGAAGGACAAATCCCGGCACAGGCAAAAATGGCCGCCCGACACCCACGACATCAGCAATCATCGACAGCCATTCCCGCTGGGTATAATTGGCTGTACACAAAATATACCGTTCGCCTGTCCGCCCTCGTTCCGCCGCTGCCAACTGCATCCTTGCCACGTCCCGCACATCAATCACGGAAATACCGCCCGGTGTCACCGGAACCAGCCTGCCAAAACGCTTGACCTGTGTCACGAATGTGCCGGAAATCATGTTCAGATCACCCGGCCCCATCACAATCACCGGATTTACAATGACCACATCCTGCCCTGCTGCTACCGCTTCCTGTGCCACCTGCTCCGCCAATACTTTGCTGTAGCCATAGGGAAAATGTTCCGGCGACAAATTGAACGGTTGGCTCTCGTCAGCAGGCTTGCCATCTTTCGGAAACCCTACCGCCGCCGCGCTGCTGGTCAATACAACCCGTTTCACACCAGCGTCCCTTGCTGCCTGCAATACACGCCGTGTTCCTTCCACGTTGGCTTCAAACATTTTGGCTTCATCCGAACGCCAGTAATCCGCCACAGCCGCAATATGAAAGACCCAATCACAATCCTGACAGGCTGTTTTCAATGCCGCTGTGTCCAGAATGTCGCCCAGTGCTGATTCGTAGGTCAAACCCGCTAATGCATCCAGCTTGGACGATTTACGATGTAAAACCCGCGCTGTATACCCCGCGTCAATTAATGCCCGAACCACATGTGAACCGACAAAGCCGGTTCCGCCCGTAACCAAACCCCTCAATCACACGCCTCCTGCTTACTTCACATCCCAATCCATCGGCATGAGCATTTGCGGCAGTCCGTTGGCAATAGCATGGACATTGCCGCGTAAATAATCCAACATTGCCGCTGGATTAGCCTGTTTTGCCAACTGGGCTGGTAGTGGTTTACCCTTACTGCTCACCAAAACTACCGGCGTTTCTTCCGGCAATTTCGCCAATTCACGAGCTTTTGCCAGTGCTGTCCGCCAATCACCGAGTTCGTCCACCAATCCATTGTTTTTGGCCTGCATCCCTGTCCACACCCGTCCACCGCCGACAGCATCTACCGCCTCAGAGGTCATTTTACGGCTAGACGATACATGTCCGACAAACTGCTTATAAATATGCTGAATCGATTGCAGAACCCGCCCTCGCTGTTCATCATTGTATGGTACAGCGTCGCTCATCAACCCAGCATTGGCTCCCCGCGTCAGTTCGACCCGATTAACACGCACTTTTTCAAAAAGGCCGCCTGTAATCAGCTTGCCGCTAATCACGCCAATCGACCCGGTGATGGTTCCCGGTTGGGCAATAATCCACTGCGCCGGAGTCGCCACGTAATATCCACCCGAAGCCGCTACCGTGTCCATGAACGCTACCAAAGGTCGATCCTTTGCCAGTTCCGCCAGGGCTGAAGTCATGGCTTCTGCTGCAATAGCCGCTCCGCCCCCACTGTTGATATACAGAACAACGGCTGCCGCACTTTCGTCCTTCATCAAGCGCCGCACCTGCTGGACAACCGTCATATCTCCGCTGCGTTCTCCACCGATAAACGGTATCGGAATGGGAATGTCGACAGGCGGCTTGCCACTTTCGCCCGGAACCATCAGGCCGCTGACATTCAACACGGCAATATATTTATCTACTGTTTTACGCCACTTCCGCAGCAGCTTTTTCTCCGCACTGTTCCAGGGAACAATATGCTCACTGTTCAAGCGCCGATGTAAAGCTTCCTCCGATTCAACCGCATCCACATAACCTGCTGATAGTGCTGCCACATCCAGAAATGGCGCATTGTCAATCATGGCTCGGATGGCTTCCGGCGTTGTCTTACGCCCTTCAGCCATGCCCTGAACCAACATATCAAACTGCGAATCCAGCAGCCAATCAAGCTGCTCACGTCCTTCTGGTGACATATCGCTTCGCGTAAACATGTCGAAAGCGCCTTTGTATGGCGAAATCGCCACACTGTCCATGCGCAGACCAACCGCTTCCAACGCATCTTTCAGGAAAGTCGCTTCCGAACGCAGACCAACCGTTTCTACTTCGCCTCCCGGTTGCAGGACAATCTCATCCGCCGCGCTGGCAATGTAATACAAAGCATTGCTATAGCCTTGCGCATAGCAAATAACTCGTTTGCCCTTTGCCCGTAGACGCATCATGCTGTTACGCAGCGTTTGCAGATGGGCCAGCGGCATGGCAACGCCGCGCAGATTCAGAATGATGCCCTTTGGTCGCGGATCATCACCAATACGCTCAAAATGACGATCCAACTCACTAAGGCTCATCGGTGAAGCCCCTTGAATACGTTCGCGCAGCCATCCCCGTGACTCCGGTAGAAAAGGCAACTCGGACGGTAATGTAAACATGATATAATCTAATTTTGACCGCTGGCGCAGACGATTCCGTGCCGAAAATATCAGCCAGCTAACCACTCGAAAGGGATTAATCAATCCCACGATTTTTCTAAATCGTTTTAACATTTCAAAACCTCAATTGGTAACCCAGCCAGTTCACCTAGATTCCAGCAGTAAAAGGAGCATATGATTAGCATATGAGCCGTGATTATAGCGGAAAGTAGGCCGAAATAAGGCACCAATGAAGTCCTACACAGAAAAGGGTGTCCAAAGGAAGACGCAGTGACCAAGCAGTCAGAGGATACGAGCCAATCCACATTTCTAAGGATTTGGGGACAGCTCACCAAGCCTACCAATACCATCATAAACCCTAATGAACAGCGACAGGCGCAATTTCTGGCTGGACTTTTGCTAACACTCCTGCCTCTGGGTCTGATTTTTATCCTTCTACCTCGGTTCATGATTAAAGATGGCGGATTTTTGCAAGACCCGTTCTCTTTGATCGTTCTACTGGCAATCGGTGTCCTCTGTCTAGCCTACGGACTCAGCCGCACTCGACATTATAAGATTGCCGCGCCACTCGCCGTAATGAGCATCACAGGCATCGCTTTTTTGATCCCCCTAACCGGAACACAGTCTTTTCACTTTGAGACGGTCATGTATCTGACTGTGGCTGTACTCCTGAGCAGCGTTTTGCTGTCGATACGCGCAACACTTGTTTTAGTCGTCGTTCAGATTGGTGGTTTCGTCGCACTTTCCTCGATTTCCTCAAACTTCAGTTGGGATAATGCCACATGGGTTCGGCTGGGATACATTTCGCTCATCTCAGTGGGCATACTGCTCCTCATGTATTATCGCAATCTGGTCGATAAGGAACGTCAGGCAGAACTCCAACGTAATCATGATGAACTGCAAGATGCTCATGCAGAGCTGGAGAAACGAGTTGCTGAACGCACAACAGAATTACAACAAATGAGTGTTGATTTGCAGCGCGAAATTACCGATCACCAGTTCGCTGAACGAGTCATCAGTGAAACTTACGCTCAGTTGGAACAGCGAATCGCAGAACGCACCAGCGAATTGTCAGACGCAAACAAACTGCTGCAAGAGCAGATTGCTGAACGTATACGTGCCGAAGCCGCTGAACGGGAACATCGCATTCTGGCAGAAGGGCTACGAGAAACAGCCGAGTCCATAAACAAAGACCTTGAATTGGATGCAATTCTGGATCGTATCCTACTCTCAATCGAACGCATCCTGCCGTATGATTCTGCCAGTATCATGCTGATTGAAGACGGAGTAGCCCGTGTTGTTCGCGGACGAGGATTCAATGAAACATCCATGCCAATTGAAGAAGCCCTTGCCCTCCGTTTTCCAGTTGAACGACATGGCAATTTGCAGCAGATGTTTGAAACAGGTCGTCCGATCATTATCCCGGATACGGAGCAGGATACCAGTTGGTATTTCCTTTCCGAAACCCGCTGGATTCGGTCTTATGTTGCGGCACCAATTCGGATTGAAGGCAAAGTGATCGGGTTCGTCAATCTGGACAGCCGTAAAGTCAACACCTTTAACGAAACCCATGCCGAAAATCTGCTGGCCTTCGCTGACCAGGCTGGCATCGCTATCCGCAATGCAGAGTTATTCACCGCCATTCGTTCCTACGCTGCCGATCTGGAAACACGAGTAGCAGAACGTACGGCTGAAGTCGAACGTGAGCAAGCTCAACTCCAGGCCGTCATGGATTCGATGAATGAAGGCCTGTTCGGTTATATTCAGGGTGAAAAGGAAAGCACCTACATCAATGCTGCACTCGTTCGGATGATGGGATATTCCGCCGAAGAATGGAATTTCAACCGACTTAAACCAACCGGGTTTAGCAAAGTTGAATTTGAGGAACGGTTGGAAGCCTTGCAGGAAAGTGTTTCCCAAAAAGGAATCTGGCAAAGTGAATGGCGCTTACAGCGCAAAGATGGCAGTGAGTTTGATGCTTATCTGACAACTTCACGCATTGACGACCAGGATGGTGTTCCTATTGGCGCGGTAACTCTTATACGCGACATCAGCCAGGAAAAAATTCTTCAGGAAGTCAAATCGCGTTTTGTAGCGAATGCTTCTCACGAACTGCGAACTCCACTCACCAATCTCATCACCCGGTTATACCTGCTGCGCAAGCAGCCGGAACGGCTCGAAGAACATTTGCTGGTTCTGGATCGGGTAGCCTCGCGAATGCGCAATCTGGTGGAGGATTTGCTGGATTATTCCCGCTTCGAACGGGGCGTAATTCCCTTGAAGTCCCGACCAATCGATATGCGCGAATTAGTCCGCGATGTAGTACAAATGCAGCAGGCAGAAGCGTCAAACAAACATATCCAACTGGAGAGCAACCTTCCCGATGAACCCATGATGATCTTTGCCGATCCCGAACGCATCAATCAGGCCATCACCAATCTCGTCTTCAACGCCCTTTTTTACACCCCGGAAGGCGGAATGGTACAGGTCGAACTGGGCACTGAACCGGGTGCTGGTGGCAGCAAACAGGTTGTTATTCAGGTAAAGGATAATGGGCCGGGGATACCCGACACCCTTCTACCCAACATTTTCCTTCCTTTCTATCGTGGAAGCGAAAACAATAAGGGTACGGGGCTAGGGCTGGCAATTGCTAAAGAAGTCATTGAACGGCATGGCGGCCATATCAGTGTCGAAAGTGAGGCTGGACGAGGTAGCAATTTTGTAATGCGGCTTCCATTCCTGACTGAAGGCCATTGACGCTCCTTTGACTGCCCATTAATATGGAATCAACTTCATGCAGTTGCCCTTACAATTGACTGTATGGATAGTCGTACCCTATCCGTTGGTTTAAATGTACTACCCCTGCCCGAAAATTCGCATGGTAGTGAGTAGAGGAAAACAATGCCTGACTCTAAATCCAATCAGAACCGCACGGAAATCGAAAACCCGATTGCTAAAGCGCTGAGCCGCGTGATGGAACGCAATGCTGCACGTCCAGAAGATGTTTACCGTCTGGCAGTAATTGTCGAGGGACTCATGGATTCGCTGGACGACCCTGAGGCGCTGCGCACGATTCGGCAGGAATTACGCGCCCTGATTAATGATTTATCGCAGTCGATTCCTGGAACCTGATATGTCGTCTGGCATTGAGGGACAATCGTCTTACGTTGATCCATTAGAACACAGCCCACTTCATACTCTGCTGGTGAATTCCAATCGGTTGCAGGCCATACCCGCTTTTCTGGTGGTGGTCATCATCGCCTTGAATGCCGCGTTGGTGGCATGGCTCTGGCTGCCGTTGCCCGGTGGCATCATTACCCTGATCGGCTATCTGGTTGCAATACCGGGCTGTTGGGGACTACTGATAGCACTGCCCCGTACTGGACGCAGTTTTGGGCCAGATCGTCCATCAACGATTGCGCTGGCAATTGTCTGCGCCGTGCTGCTGGCGATTCTGGCGATTTTCAGCCTGCCCTGGTGGCTCGGCCTTTTGCTGTTAGCAGCCATCGTTGGAATCGTCTACTACTCCACCTGGATTGAACCCTTCCAGCTCGGTGTTACGCACCAAACCTATGTAACCGATAAATGGTCGGCTGATGCGCCACCGCTGCGCCTGCTGCAAATTGGCGATATTCACGTCGAACGGATTACGCCGCGCGAAAGACACCTCAACCGGTTGGTGAACGAACTGAAACCCGACATCATCGTTTTCACAGGCGATTTCGTCAACCTGTCGAATACAGACGACCCCGAATCAGAAAAAGCCATCCGTGAAATAATCAGCGAGTGGCGTGCGCCGCTCGGGACGTATCTGGTCAGTGGGACACCGCTGGTTGAGCCGCTGCATCGGGTTGAAGCCTTCGTTAAAGACCTGGATAACCTTAAGCTCCTACCCAACCAGTGGATTACCGTCAATACGCCGGGTGGTGCGCTGAATATTTTAGGGATGGTCGTTACTCACGATATGAAACGGGATCGCGATATGCTGAAGAAGATGATGCAAATCGCGCCAAAGGGTGGTTTACAACTACTGTTATTTCATCCGCCAGACATAGCTCCTGAGGCGAATGAGGCGGGGATTCATCTCTATTTAGCAGGTCACACGCATGGGGGCCAAATCCGCATACCGTTCATCGGTGCATTATTCTCCAGTAGCCAGCTTGGGAATCGGTTCATAATGGGGCGGTATGAATTGGGTACAACCACGCTCTACACGGCACGCGGAGTAGGACTTGAGGGCTTAGGAGCGCCCCGCGCTCGATTTTCTTGTCCGCCAGAGATCGTATTGTGGGAAATACGAGGTCAATAACCCCTTACTGCTGATCCTGCGCCTGAAGTTCAGCTTCCCCCGGTTCTGGCGCAGGTATCCAGCGTGTTTCATAGCTCATATCCTCTGTTGGCGGGGCATCATTCAAGGAAACCCGAACACCAACACTTAATTCTGTTTCAGCATTACCTTTAAACACCCCATGTGTGGGTGGCACATCAGCATAATCCCGCCCAATCGCAACCCGAATATGCTGTTCGCCCGTAATGAGATTATTGGTCGGGTCAAAGCCTACCCAACCGATACGAGGCAAAAGGGCTTCAATCCAGGCGTGGCTGGCATCTGGGGCGGAACGAATAGTATCTCCATGAAACAGATAACCGCTGACATAACGACAGGGAATCCCCAGTGGACGCACCAGCGCCAGCATAATATGGGTAAAATCCTGACAAACACCACTGCGTACTGTTAAAGCATCATCAATAGGCGAATCCACTTTGGTGGTATCTGGCGCATACTCAAACGCATTATAAATACTCGCTGTTAGTTCGCGCAGGAAGCTTAAGGGATCATCGCGCCGCTCCACACCCAATTCACGAGCCAAATCAGCTAATAAGGTTGAGGGCTGGGTAAAGTGACTGGGCAGCAGCCAATCATATTCAGCCTGATTCAGCTCGTCCCAGGTTTCGACGGGCAATGCCTCCGGCAGTTGAGGGGCGGTTTGCATTTCAACCTGTGCTTCTGCGGTAACAGTCAACGTCCGGTGCTGACCAGGAATATCGAAATGATGGACGACATTGCCCAGATAATCGCGATACTGGAGTACTCGTGCGCTGGGATTGATATTCAGGCGAAAGCTCAAATTACGCTGAAAGCCTTCTGTACGGGGCTGCATCCGTACTTCCAAGAAGCTCTGGTTAACGAAGGAAGTGTAACGAAAACGGGTCACATGGCGAATGGTGTAATACATACTCTCGTACCAGTCTGGTTGGTGTGCTTCAACTACTGCAAAGCTTCCTCAACCGAATAGGAAATGTAGGTTTCATAAAGCGCGTCGTGAATCTGCTTACATTGGCGCACAATGTCCTGCAAATACTCGTGCGGGTCGCGGGTAATCATATCATCCACCTGATCGAAGCTGAGGGATGAACGCAGCCGTCCAGCCAGGCGATGTACCCGACTGTTTTTACTTACAGCGGTCACTTCGGCAATATCTTGCAGCGATGCCTGTATCATCTCTACCCCAAAACGTACCGAATGGGGAAAATCGGGATTGAACAACAGAAATTCGACGATGCGGTGGGGACGCAAATCAGCATTGTAAACTTTGCAGTAGGCCTCAAAAGCCGTAAAACATTTCAGCAGCCCTAGATATTCGAAATAATCATCCGCGACCATCGTTTGATTGGATGTCAGCGGAAACACGCTCAAATGCTCGTCCATCAAAGTCGCAATTGCCATTGATCGCTCGATGAAGCGTCCAAGTTGGATAAACTGCCAGCCCTCATCATGTACCATCGTCGAATCGGTAATTCCCTGGAAAAGATGAGCGCCGTTTTTTACAGACACGAAAAACTCATGCGGCTGTTCATTCCAAATGCTGTCGAGACTGGTGCGACGAACATCAAGGTAAAGTCGGTTGACCTGCATCCACATTTCTGAGCTGATCTTCTCACGAACCTGCCGCGCATTTTCGCGGGCATTAGCAATACAATTGACTATTGAGTTGGGCTGAGAAGTATCAAAAGTAAGAATCTGTGTCGCTGTATATTCATTCTTGATACCTTCTTCTGGCGAACGCACGTACAGCGCCCGCAGCAGCCGTTCCCAACGCGCGCCCGACGACATCTGGCGGGATTGATCGAGGCTAAGGTTGAGATGGACACCCACCTGACGCGCGGTATGCTCCGCCCGTTCCAGATAACGGCTCATCCAATACAGATTGTCAGCAACCCGTGAAAGCATCATCATTTGCGAAGAACCTCGCCATTAGGGAACCTATCAACCCGTTCTCAACTTGCGAAACACATCATAACTACGGCGCGCGCAAACCGAAATCTCAATAGGATGAAAGCCTGTAACCTCGGCGTAGAGGGTGTCATGCAGTGGTGCTGTCCATTTTTCGGGCAGTGCCGCAGCACCTAACTTCGCGCCCATGATTGACCCTACTGTCGCGCCATTGCAGTCCGTATCCCAGCCACCCAAAACGGCTGTGGTGATGGCTTTTTCATAATCGCCGCGTCCAAAAATCAAGGCCGCCGCCACCAGAGCGGCATTATTGTTGGTATGTACGGGGTCATAATGCTTGAACGCTTCCCAGATTTGGCCAACCAGTTCCAACTGAGTTTGCGATTTTTCAGCAATCGCAACAGCCTTCCTGACATCATGCGTCAGACGACAGTTACCTGGAATTTCACTCAAACCAATTTCAATGATCCGTGATTCATCATCCTCGACAAACGCCGCAGCAATCATGGCAGCCGCAAACATTTCACCGTAAATACCGTTCTTGACATGCGAGAATGAAGCATCCCGCCAGGCCAGTTCTGCTGCTAACTCCGGATTACCTGCTGCGCCATAGGCCCAACCGTCCGCCCGAATTTGTGCACCAATCCACTCGCGGTAAGGATTCAGATGCAGCCGCACCCATTCCTGTTTAGCAGTCCAATCCAGCGGCTTGTCGCTGCGCATATGGGAAGTTACCTGCTCGAAATTGAGATAGGCCTGCGTCTCTGCTGTGCAGACCTGTCCATAAGCCAGCAACCGATGCCACAATTTGCCGATGTCCCAGGAATCGAAGTTCAGCCCTTTCTCTTCCAGCATTATCAGACCGAGCACGGTGTAACGAATATCATCATCGGAAGGCATCGACTGGATGACTTCTCGTTCACATCCTCTACCCCAGGGAGCAAGGCTCAATCCATCACCCTCCGCGCGGGAATGCAGCGGGGTATATCCATCAATAGGCCATGCGTCCGCGCCTTCAAACCAACGCTGTACATTTTTCCAACCGGGCACACTCGGAGTTCCAGCCATAAACGGCGCGTATTCAACCGGCTTTCCCAAAGCACATCCGGAACAGCGCCCTAACCAGGCACCCAGAAATTTGTCCTGCCACTGAGCCTCATCCAGTGAATCATTCAGGCGGTACGATCCCTCAGGGCGATCTTTTCGGATTGAATCTAAATCGTTGGGTTCATTGAAGGGAAACGCATCTCGAATGGGGAGTTCCATAAGAGTGTGGTAAATATCCATCAAAATGGTTTCATCGCCATGAGCGGCGGTGAAACGTTCCGCAAATCCGCTTATATCACAGCCTTCCTGCCCACGCTGAATCATTTCTTCTCGCAGCAGATTTTCGAGGGTGTCCCAGCCAGCCATATTTCATTCCTTAGATACAGAGGCGTTATTCATCCAGCACCCATGTGTCCTTGCTGCCACCGCCCTGCGATGAATTGACAACCAACGAACCCCGTTGCAGTGCCACGCGCGTTAAGCCGCCGGGCACAATCGTCACCGCTTCACCATAGAGAATATAGGGGCGTAAATCGACATGACGGGCTTCCACTTCCCCATTTACAAAGCAAGGGGCAGAGGATAACGCTAAGGTCGGTTGGGCGATATAATTACGAGGATTGGCGATGATACGCCGCCGAAATTCCTCGCGCTGGTCGGCAGTGCTGTGTGGCCCGATCAACATGCCATAGCCGCCCGACTCACCAACTGCTTTAACGACCAGTTTGTCGAGATTTGCTAAAACATGCTTTTGCTGTTTCTCATCCGTGAGGATATAGGTTTCAACGTTACTTAAAATTGGTTCTTCGCCCAGATAGTATTTAATCAGACGCGGCAGATAGTAGTAAAAGGCTTTGTCGTCCGCCACACCTGTGCCAATCGCATTTGCCAGCGCGACATTCCCCGCGCGGTAGGCATTGAATAAACCGGGAACCCCTAGCATCGAATCTGAGCGGAAAATCAGAGGATCAATAAAATCGTCATCAATACGCCGGTAAATCACATCAACCCGCCGCAATCCCGCTGTCGTCCGCATATAGACCACATTGTCATGTACAACCAGATCACGACCCTCGACCAGTTCTATACCCATTTGCCGTGCCAGAAATGCGTGTTCAAAATAGGCTGAGTTATAGACACCAGGCGTTATGATGGCGATAGTTGGTTCGGGTCGATTTTCAGGGGCAAGATAGCGCATAGTGGACAGCAGGGCTTGCCCATAATTTTCAACCGGAAGCACACCATAATTTTCGAACAACCCCGGAAACACCAGCTTTGTTACCTGTCGGTTTGCCAGCATATAAGATACGCCGCTGGGAACCCGCAGATTGTCTTCCAATACAACAAACTCGCCACTGGGAATTCGAATAAGGTCTGTGCCGCACACCGAAACATATCGATCATGCGGAACTCTGAGGCCACGCATCTCCCGGCGAAAATGGTGACTGGTGTAGATTAATTCGGGCGGTACAATCCCCTCTGATAAGATTTTCGCATCGTGATAAACATCTTTCAAAAACATATTCAAAGCAGTGATACGCTGTGTCAAGCCACGTTCAATTGTCATCCATTCACGATGCGTAATAATGCGGGGCAGCAGATCAAACGGGAAAATCCGTTCCGTCCCCTCTGTTCTCCCATAAACGGTGAATGTAATGCCCTGGTGTAAAAACGAGAGATCAGCAGCTTGCTGACGGTGTTCCAGTTCTTCCGCAGTCAAATCCAGAATTCGCTGGTAGAGCGCAGCATAATGCGAGCGAGCCTGGGCATCATCATCAAACATCTCGTCATAAGCAGCAGTCATCTGATACTGGACAAATGGGGGTGTCGTATGCTGACGAAAGTGGGTGGTCATGGTTTTTCGCAAATTGATTTCAAAGTAATGGAATAGTGTAGTCGGGCAACGAGAGCGAAAAAACAGACAATATGAACAAACTTAGAGTTGAAAACATTAGGAAAGAATGCTCAATAAGAGAGGCGCACAGTAAGGTGAGTGGCGAGGGAATTCTCACAGTAATTATTGTGGAAATGATGTAGAATGGTGAGAAATAGCAGAATGTGCTAAGACAGATTGTAATAGTCCGGGTTGGGGCACAAGACATGACAGCGACCAGTGGCAGTACAAAACCGCTACCTTCCAATGCCGAAACCTTCTATAAACATTATGAACAAATGATGGGAATTGCTGGCGACATCATCTACAGCACGGATGATAAAGGCCGCTGCACACACATCAGCCCATCAGTTGAACAGGTATTAGGGTATATTCCGCGTGAGGTGATTGGTGTTCACTTTAGCCAATTGGTACACCCAGAGTGGCAGGACAGGGTTATCGAATTTTACCAACGCCAGTTCCTCAATCTAACGCCACAAAGCTCATACGAATTTCCGATGGTGCTGCGTTCCGGCGAAACCTGTTGGGTGGAACAAGTTGTTGCACTGATCGTCGAAAATCAGAAGGTAAAGGGCTTTCACGCACATGTCCATAATCTCAATCATCATAAAGAGATTGAGCAATATTTACTGGAAACAGCCGATCGTTTTTTTGCCGTCGCGCAACATGCTCGTGTAGCACTTTTCGTGGTGCAGGATGATCGCCTGGTATTCGTCAATACGGCGTTCGAACGCTTATTGGAGCGTTCCGGTATTGACCTGATTAACGCCAATATCCTCGAGTTTATCCATTCAGATGACCGGGAAAGCATCAAAAATGCGTTAGTCGTCGATCCGGATTTGGGTACCCCGACGAGCCATCAGGAAGGCCGCGTTTTACTGGGAAATAATGAAATCCGCTGGATTGAGCTGGCAACTAATCCGATCCGGTTTGAATATCGACCTGCTATTGTCGGAACGGCTTTCGATATTACCGACCGTGTTGATGCAGGAATGAAGCTCAAAAGCAACATCCATCGTTTGGAGATTCTTCAGGCAGTAGATAGCGAACTCACCACCAGCCTCCAGTTCGATTATGTGCTTGAAATCGCATTGGATGCAGCAGTTCGTATTACCCATGCAGATGCAGGTGCTATACATCTGGTAGATGGCAGTGCGCTGCGCGTTGCTCAGGTAATTGGACATTTTCCTGAAACGCTGATTGGTTCTCGTGTCGAGGTTGATCGCGGAATTGTTGGACGGGTTTTTCGCAGCCAACAAGCGGAATTGGTAATCGATGTCCGCAAAGACCCTGATTATGTCGAGAATGTCATTGAAACACGCGCCCAAATAACCATCCCGCTCATCGCCCGTGATCGTTTTATTGGTGTGTTGAATGTTCAAACGGCTGAACCCGACATTTTTACCGTTGCGCAGTTCGAATTCCTGAAGATGCTGGCTGCCCGCATTGCCTCAGCGCTCGAAAATGCCAGCCTCTATGATACTTCGCAGCAGCAGCTCACCGAATTGAAAGCGGTTTACGAAAAAGTGAGTGCGCTGGAGCAAATGAAGACTCAAATGATCCGCGTGGCGGCACACGATTTGCGTAATCCACTGGGTGTGATTTCGGGATATATGCAAATGCTCGGTTGGGAACTGGAATCTGTACTCAGTGACCACAACCGCGAACAACTCAGTATTATTCAGCAGGCAGTTGAACGTATCGATAAAATCACCCGTGACATTCTGACTTTAGAACGGGTTAACGCCAAGCAAGAACTGCCGAAAGAACAACTGAATCTCTGCGATATTGTGACCACGACCTGCAAGGAATATCGTTTCCAGGCTGAAGAGAAAGCCTTGGATTTTCAAATCACTACACCAAAAGAGATGATACTGGTCATGGGAGATCGTGTCCTGCTGCACGAAACCATCGGGAATCTGATCAGCAATGCGATAAAATACACACCTCAAAAGGGACAGGTATGGGTAATGCTTAAAGCGGAATCGGGTAACGCTGTTTTTGAGGTTCAGGATACAGGGTATGGCATCCCGCAGGATCAGCAGGAGAATTTGTTCCAGCCATTTTACCGGGTTACGCTAAAGGAAACCAAAACGATCAAGGGAACCGGGTTAGGATTACATCTGGTCAAAAACATCATCGAGCAGCATCATGGGCAGATGCATTTCAGCAGTACCTACGAAAAAGGAAGTCTATTCGGCTTTGAGATCCCTTTGGCAGAAAAATCAAAGCGCCGTAACCGCAAGTAATCAAATAACAGATTGAGTTTAGCGATGCCCGATCTTCCCAAACCAAACCTTGATCTGATTCAAATGGTACAGCGTGCGCGTATGATACACGATGCCAGCGCCAAACCCTCCGTAATCAGCGGTGTTTACTGGATCGAAGCCAAACCCCTGAATGATGATGTGCAACCCACAGCTCATGCTGGCGATTGGCAAATTCCAACCACTGTCAATGAGGTTGACAGTCTATGGGAAACAATTAAGCAGGCAACTGAGGCTGGACAGTTGGGTTACAAAGCACGGGTTTCAACAGTAGCGGCCCCTGGGCAGCCCCACCGGGAAGCAAGAATGATCCTCGTCTGTACCCGTGATGCTGAGGATGAAACCGATAAAAATCGAGTTCGCGAAAACCTTCTGAAGTTGGGCATAACAACAGATTTGCATTATCAACAACGGTAATCCCCCCTTTGGTTCATTTTGATGTTTCTTTTTTTCGTGTAGAATTAAGCTTATATTCGTTCAATTGAACACCCGCCCCGGCGTGTTCATCATTCAAATAACACTTTGCACAGAGCAATTTGGGGGAAAACAAAATGTCTTTTGGCGGTAAAAACGACAGTGGTTTCCAACCCAATCGGGAAGAACTACTTCAGATGGGTATACGAGCGGCGAAGGCTGGCAACAAGGAAGGTGCACGAATGGCCTTCGATCAGATATTGAGTCAGGACAAACGCAATGAACGTGCCATGATGTGGATGGCAAAGATTGCGGATACAAAAGTTGAGCGTAAGAAGTGGCTTGACCGGGTGCTTACCGTGAATCCAGACAATGAATCTGCACGAGACGCACTGCAAAAAATGGCCTACACCCGCAGCGCCAGAGAAAATCGCGTTTTGCTTATTTTTGGCATGATCGCTGGCGTTCTGATTGTTCTGGCAGTTGTACTCATTCTCTTTTTATCGATGAATCATTAACAGAACTTGTTGGCACGCAGGCTACTAGTCTCCGAGCTTGTTTTTCTGAGAGCTTTTCCATACTTCATATAGAGGCAGATTATAATGCGGATGTTTCGGTCAAAATGGCTCCCCCTTTTCATGCTCCTGCTGGTGTTGGCTGTTTCGCCACTTTGGAGTTTAGCGCAGGAAGCAACCTGCCCGGATGTGGCAGTTAAGGCTATTCAGGCATTGGGGACGACCTGTGATGGTCTGGATCGAAATTCCGCCTGCTATGGCAGCAAAAATATCTCAGCAACCTTTAATGACAATGCATCCGCTTCCTTCAGCAATCCCGCTGACCGCATATCTATTAACGACATCAAGACTTTAGCAACCAGCGCGCTTGACACTGCAAAAGGTGAATGGGGAATCATCCAGATGAATGTGCAAGCGGATGTACCGGATGCGCTTTCAGGGCAAGGACTCAATTTCTTCCTGCTGGGTGATGCTACTTTCGAAAACATCGTCGCACCAGAAGATGTGCTTCCACCAGTAACACCTATCGCTGTCACAACGCGCACAGCATCCAACCTGCGTAGCGCTCCGGGAACCAACACAGATGTTATTGCGAGTGTACCGGGAGGGGCAGAATTCAGTGCGGATAGTTTGAGCGAAGGTCGCAACTGGGTACGTGTGCTTTACCAGAACAAAACCGTCTGGGTCAGCCGCGATGCGGTTGATGCTGCTGGTGATCTCAACACACTGCCTGGTATTAATATTCGAAATCGCACCTCCATGCAAGCGTTCCGCTTTCAAACACAGACGGGGGACCCCGCCTGTAATGAAGCGCCATCGCTGCTGCTTATTCAAGGCCCTCCCGGCGTACAGGCCAACATCCGGGCAAACGGTGCCAATATCATCATCGATTCAACCATTATTCTACGACTGCGCCCCGGTAATTTACTCGAAGTCTCGGTACTGGACGGAAGTGCGAGAGTTGGCAATCTGGGTATCCCCCATGGCTTTAAAGTAAATGCTGCGCTGAATGCTGATGGCAGCGATTTGGCTGGTCCCTGGACAGATTTCGCTCCCTTATCAGATGATGATCTGGCACAATTTGCCGTCCTGGAGCAAATCCCCGCGAATTTACTGCATAACCCAATCAGGGTTCCTACTAAGGCTGAAATTCAGGCTATGCTGGCGGAATTTGGCAGCACCAGTCAGGGTGGGCAAAGTGGGCCGGCATCTTCTCAGGTCGACTGCAAAAACTTCCGCGTTACATCACCGCTGCAAGGCCTCCCCGCTGGTGGTAAAGCGGCATTCTTCTGGGATCCCGCTCCCGGCGCAACCTCCTATCGCGTTGACATCTCCAACGAATCGGGAACGCAAGTTGGCAGCTTTACGACTGCTGGAGCAACAACTTCACTCAGCGCCGATGTTGGCTCATTTGGCGCAGGTACCTTATTCACCATAGAGGTCACTGCGCTGGTTGGCGGACAGGAAGCGTGCAGCACTTTGCCAGTAACGGTTCCTCGTGAGGCAGTCTGTAATCAGAATAACACCTGCGAACCCTGGTTAGGTGAAAACAGCGCGAATTGCTCCGACTGTTCGGAAGGCGGCTAAAACAGGCCAGAAAATCAGGGGAAGTCATGATATAATCCGCCGTCATGCCTATTCATCGCGAAGGTTACTCCACCCTGGCAAGTATTGGAGCCGTACTGGCTGTTCTGAACGGCGTGGTTTTAATTGCGCTGCCACGCCCGTTTTTTGCCATCTCGGCTGGTATCAGCGTCTCCATTTTCGTTTTCTTCGCTCACTTTTTCCGCAATCCGGCCCGAGTCACACCTATCTGTGATAGCTGTATCTTCGCACCCGCCGACGGAACCATTGTTGCCATCGAAAATGTCCGCGAGAATGAGTATTTCCTTGACGAGCGAATCAAACTCTCCATTTACATGTCAGCCATTAATGTCCACTTAAACCGTGTGCCTGTGAATGGCAAAGTAGTCTATAACCGTTATCATCCCGGTCAATACTTGGTGGCTTTTCATCCCAAAGCATCTGAACTCAATGAGCGTAATTCAATCGTTATTGAGCGAACAGACGGTCAGCGTGTGCTGATACGGCAAATTGCAGGTATACTGGCACGTCGTATCCGCTTTTACCTGCATAATGAGCAAAGTGTTGCCGCAGGAGACGAATTAGGATTCATCAAATTCGGTTCACGCTGCGATGTGTTTCTACCGCTTGATGCACAAATTCGAGTTCAAATGGGCCAAAAAGTAAAAGGTGGGGAAACTGTGTTGGCAGAATTGGAGTTTATTGAGGGCTTATGAAACATCACGCCGTTCACCTCAACCGCACCTGGATACCCAACGGTGTAACTGCCCTCAGCGTTTTCCTGGGCTATCTCTCGATTGTTTACACCTTCCAGGGAACGTTCATTCTTGCAGCATGGCTCATCCTCATGGCAGGTATTCTGGATTCTATGGATGGACGGCTGGCGCGGGCTTTTGGCGGAGGAACCAAATTTGGCAGTTATTTCGATTCACTTGCCGATGCCATAAATTACGGTGTTGCGCCTTCGCTCCTGTTTTATCGTGTTTATTTCGTCGATTGGGCATTCTGGGGGAATATTTTCAGTTTTCTCCCCACAGTATGCGGAGCGATTCGGTTAGCACGATTTAATGTAATCTCTGAAGAAGATAGCAAAACCGACTTCTTCCTGGGACTTCCAACGACTGTAGCCGCTGGACTGCTGGCAAGTTTCGTTATTTTCATGTACGACCTTTTCAGCAATTATGGCTCACCCACGCTGGCAGCAGGCATACTGGTAATCGCCTCATTTCTGATGGTAAGCGATGTCCCCTACGAACACAACAAAGTGTTTACCCGCAAAAGCTGGAAAGCGCTTCTGTTCATGGTCGCATTAGGAACGTTAGCCTTTTTCCAGGGGCCTGCCCTGTTTGTCTGGGCGGCACTATATGTCGGATTTGGGCTGATTCGCAGCACGTTCCGAACACTCCTCGATATATTCTAGATAAGCCGAATGAAGGAACAGCATTTTGAGACGACAATTTTGGTTCGGTATCGTAGCGGGAATGGCACTCGGTTCGTTTCTGCGCCAGTGGAACAAGCAAGGACTTACGCAATCCCGTCTGGATGCCTATTACCATCGACGCGCCAGAGATTACACGGCGACAGATAACCTGATGCTGCTGGGGCGCTATCCACGTCTGGAAATGCGTGCGGCAGTGATGCGGCTGGCGGACTTAAAACCAGGCGATAAAGTGCTGGATTTCGCCTGCGGCACAGGCGCGAATTTCCCATATGTCATCGAACGTATCGGCGAAAAAGGAAAACTGGTCGCGGTGGACTACAGCCCGGATATGCTGGCAGAAGCACGTAAGTCTGTCGAGGCGCATGGCTGGGAAAATGTCGAGCTTATCCAGTCGGATGCAGCCACCATGCAGCCCGGTGACGATTTTGATGTGGTGATTTGTACGCTGGGGCTGGTGGTTATCCCACGCCATGAACACGCTATGCTGCGTGCCTGGGAAGCATTAAAACCCGGTGGAACTTATGCTATTGCCGACTTATGCGAAAGCGAACGCTGGTATGGTCGTCCGCTAAGTTTCATCATGGATGTATTGGGGCTGTTCATCATCACCGACACAGCGCGTCGTCCCTGGGAATGGCTGGAAGCACGCGCCGAACAATACCATCGCGAAGAAGTCTTTCACGGCTTTTTCTATGCCGCTTCAGGCAAAAAACCTGCTAACCCATAAATAGTGCGCTCAAGGGCTATCCACACTATCTCCCACTGGATGATTTTCGACTAGCAGAGTGAGCATCTCCCGCAGTTGAGTCATTTGATCTTCTCCCAGGATGGCTGTGTACTCCGCTTCAATTTCACGCTTCACCCGGTAGGCATCCTGCAAGAACTGCCACCCTGCCGGGGTGAACTGCACTAAGGCCGCACGCCGATCTGTGGGATCGGCAATGCGCGTCACATAGCCCTTCCCCTCTAATTCCGCCACAAGCTGCCCCATCGCCTGTTTGGTTACGCCTGCCCGTTCCGCCAGCACTGTGATATGCGTTCCGCCTGTGTCAAGGTTTGCCAAAAGACCAGTATGGTTGATGCTTAAGCCTTCGTGTCCATAAGTGTGCAATTTCTGAATAGCCAGGTCATTGAAGGCTCGGTACGCACGCAGAAACAAACGCCCGATATGTTCCTGTCGAAAGCTGGCGATTTGTTCTCTATCAATCGCATGATCGAAATCACTCATACAATCTGTTCCTTGACAGTTTAGACAAGTAGGTTTACTATTCTAATTAGACAACCTAGTTTACTATATCACAAAATGCGTATAACAGGAAGGAAATCTCCATGATCGTCATTCACGTACAAACAAAAGTCAAAGCGGACAAGCGCACTGAATTCATCCAGCAAATTCAACACGATACAGAAGTATCGCGCAAGTTTGCAGGATGTGTCCAGTGGGGTTGGTCGGAAGATGTGAGCCAGAAAAACACATTCGCGCTGTATGAAGAATGGGATACTGCCGAAGCATTCGATGCCTACAAACAATCTGACCACTTCAAGCAGATCAACGGTGCATTGATGCCTTTGTTGGCGGAAGAACCACAAAGCGCCTACTACACAGCGAACAAACTCTAATTATCCTATACCAATGAGGTCGGCTGCTCTATCCAATCAACCGACCTCACCACGCAATTTTATAGCAGTGGTGCTTTCTCGATTTCATCAAAATCGCACACCAGTTCGCGCCACGCACGTCCCAAACGACGGATTCCTTCTTCAATATCAGCAGGTTTCTGCGAACCGTAATTGATGCGGATACGATGGCTGCCACAGCCATTCGTATAAAACACATTTCCAATAGCGTAACCCACGCCCATTTGAATCGACGTAATATAGAGTTCTGCCGCTGTAGGCCCATTCTTAGGAAGCTGAATCCACAAATACATACCCCCCTGGGGAGCATTCCAGCGTGACCCCGGTGGCAGATGTTTAGGTGCGGCAGCCAGCGCTACATCGCGACGGTGTTTCAATTCACGATTATTGCGTTCCAGATGCTGGGCAATGGTTCCCCGTTCCAGCAAAATGTGCATCGCCCGTTGATTAAGGCCGGGTGTAGAAATATCAGCAGCCTGCTTAACACGTACTAAACGCTCGTAATGCTGACTATCGCTTATTACATAGCCAATACGCAGACCAGGCAGCATCATCTTGGTAAAACCACTGGCATGAATAACGATTCCGGTTTCGTCCAGCGCTTTTAACGGCGGCAGCGGTTCACCTTCAAAACGCAGTTCATGGTAAACACCATCTTCCAATACCGGAATATGGTAAGTATTCGCGAGATTCAGCAGTTGACGGCGGCGATGGAGAGGCATCACAACCCCAGCAGGGTTATGGAATGAAGGCATCACATAAATTAATTTGGGGCGTTCATCAAGGATAAAGTTTTCCAGCATATCCAGCCGGATACCATCTTCATCAATGTCTATTCCATGAATTTGTACCCGTCGCGTCCGCGCAATGTCCAGCATTCCCAGATAAGTCGGATTTTCCGTGACCAACAGATCACTTTCAGATAAAAGCGCCTGTACCACCATATCAAGGGCTTGCTGCGTACCTCCAGTGATGAGTACCTGATCGGCATGACAGCGAATCCCCAGCGCGCTGACATAATCGCGTACACCAGCCCGCAGTGGCGCATATCCTTCTGTGACTTCATAGCCCAACGCGCGGACACCATCACGATCCAAAACCGAATTCAGCGCGTCACGTAAGTGCAGCATGGGGAAAAATTCATAGGGCGGCGCACCCTGACCGAAATTGATGATGCCGGGTTTACGTGCCATACGCATCATCTCACGCAGGGAACGATCTGGCGTGCTGGGTGTATCCGGCGTTGAGAGATGGTTGGTATTACCGTTACCATTCCCATTACCGTTCATACTCCCGGTGCCATTCGTGTCGCCTGCAATAAATGTACCACGACCTGCATGAGCGCTTAAAAAACCCTCGGCACGAAGTTCGGCATAAGCATTTACTACGCTGATGCGGCTGATGTTTAGCTGCTGCGCAAGATCTCGGCTTGCCGGTAGGCGAGTTCCGGCAGGCAGTACACCGCTCTCAATCTGAGCGCGGATATGTCGGATTAACTGTCGGTAGATCGGTTCTTCTCCATCCCGATCCAGAGCGATGGCGAGTTTGGAGGGGTTTAGCATGGCAGGAATTCCACTCTAACATATTGAATAGAGGTACAAAAATCAATCTATAACATGGAAATCTGCCGATAGTATACCATATAGAACCACATTGGTTCATTCAGGCGGAAAACCAGATTTGCGAGCAGGCAGGTGAAAGCAGTATATGTCGAAGGTTTGGCACTTGGTTAGCCCATGACCTTTCGCGTTTTGCACTCTTGCCGTATATTATTGGCATATGGCTGGAAAATTACACAGCGGAGTGAGGCAAGTATGCCCAACCTTGAAGAATTCGAAGCGTCGGTAAAGCAACACATCAAGCTGTTGGCCGCTAAAGATGCAAAAACGCGCCGGCAGGCCGCACAATGGCTTGGCGAGGCCGGTGATCCCACTGCCATTACCATGCTGGCACAGGTTTATAAAAACGACCCGGATTCCGGTGTTCGGGAAAAAGCAGGTTATGCCCTCGGCATGTTCCGCAAACTCGAACAGGAACTCAGTGGGCCAAACAGCGAAAAAGTAATGGATTTGCTGCAAGAGGTCGCCCTCAATGGAAAAATGGGCGGACAGTCTTTTATCACCCGGCGGGGTCTGGTCAAACTCGAATTAGGGCTGCTTATTTCCGCGGTGCTGGTTGCGGTACTTAGCTTTGTTTTACCATCCGTTTTACCCGCACAAAGTAGCAGTCAGAATAACACTGCCGCAACACTTGCCCCATCTCCGGCTGATAAAGATCGAACTACTCTGCTGACAGAAATTCGCCAGACATGGGTCACACTTGCCGGGGATGCGAATACACTTCAGCAGCAGTTTCAGGCGGCACAGGGCGGAACAGCTCTGGATTGCACGATATTCCTCAATGCCCCTCCCGCTTATGATCTTTCATTCGCCAATCGGTCTGCATACGCCGATATTGCCGAGGTCGTTGACATTCTCAACAGTGCCCAATCGACTCTGAGCGCCAGTGAATCAGCCTTCCAGCAAGCTTGCGATACAGGTGGCACACTTGCGCCTGATGCCGCTGGACAGGAAATCACTAAGCTGCAAAACATGATGAACACGATTCCCGAAATCGGGCAAAAACTGGCCGCTGCCGAAGCCGTTCCAACTTCATCACCATAACATTCAGACTGCAATCAGGAGTATCATGACGGAGCGTCAGAATTTTTCTACCGGAACCCCCTGGGAACCCATTGTGGGCTATTCGCGAGCTGTTCGTATTGGCCCTCATATCCACGTCTCCGGTACAACCGCAACCGATGAGAATGGCGCTATAGTCGGCATTGGTGATCCTTACGCCCAAACTGTACAGGTCATCCGCAATATTGAAGCCGCTCTTAAGCGCGCCGGAGCCAGCCTGCAAGATGTGGTTCGTACCCGCATGTATGTCGTCAACATTGACCAATGGGAGCAAATCGGACGGGCACACGGTGAGTTTTTCCGCGACATTCGCCCCGTCGCCACGATGGTTGAGGTTAGCCGTCTGATTTCACCGGACATTCTGGTTGAAATTGAAGCGGAAGCGCTGATCGCTGCTGATGTTAAGTAATTCCTGGAGTGTGGTATGCACTTCTAGTGGAGGGATAGCAAACTCAATATGATTCTCTCAAATTCAGTTAATTTATTATAACTTGACAAGGACTTATGTTCTGGTGTACCCTGAAAAGGCTTGTCCGGTATTCAACAAAGCAAGGTAGCCAAAGCACCATCGGCGCGCCCCAGTAAACGATTAAAGAAAATGCCCATATTGTAGGCAGCGAGTTTAGCCGCCACTCGGGTCAACTGACCCCAATAGGAATGGGCGTTGAGTCGCTTGAGACCAAACACTTCGTCCAAACGAGCGAAAACGGTCTCAATGATTTGGCGATGACTGGCAAGCCACCGCATCTCGTCTGGCAGCCAAGGATGAGCTACATTGCCGGGAGGGGCATTGATGACCAGCGCGCCATACTGTTCTTTCCAATGCTGTTGCCAACGAGCGCCATTGAAACCGTGATCTGTCAGATAGGGTTGGATGGTTGCTGAACCGACTGCGTCCAGACCGCGAATGTGATGCCCAACAGGCGGCCAGTAGCGCTCGGCATAGGCATCTTTAGGACGATGGGCAGGTGCCTGCAATTGGGCTTGCCCCGCCCGCGCGCTGACGAAGGCTTCCAACATCCAGCGATCATCAATATCGGCTGCTCCCAGCAGCCAACCCGTTATGACCCCATGAGGCGTGACTGCCGCTAACAACTGGTCCCCAAAAAACCAGCCACCATTATTCCCCCCAAAGCCGAGGCGACTTAACCATAACCAGTGTTGAGGATGACGAACCGCTTGCGCCAAACTGCAATTGGGCAGCGGCTCACAATCTACACAAACATACACGTCGTCGCTGGATTGTAAGGCTTCTGCCACTACTAACTGCAACTGTACAAAGGCTTGCCTCAGATGACGCACACGCTCATTGAATGCACTCCGTTCTAACATGGTTGGAAACCACCCCTGTCCGTTCTGATGCCATATAGCGCACCACTCCCCGCTCAGACTGCCAGGGCACACCCACGCGCCATTGTCCGGCTAGTGCCACCGTCAACACTTCACTGTCACTCATCTGTTGTTGAGCACCTTTCCGCCGTTGCATGAACGGCGCGATGCGCGCTTTGTACCAATCGTCCACCAGCACATATAATGTGGTTAAGAAGGTGTCCAAGTCCATTTTCAATCTCCTGTTTAGCTCATGAGATTGTAACGGCTTGGTACACCTTCCTTCTACTCATTCCAATACCGGACAAGCCTTGAAACTGCCGATATGGTCGCACCGCTTCCATCAGGTTGCATCTTAACATCTGTAATAGTCTGGGTCAGAAAACCACCACTGTAACACCATGAAATGACCGCCACCACCGCCACAGCTTTTTGAGGGAAACCTTCCCCTCACCGTTGCACCACCATTTCCACCATTTCACGGCGGCGAATGCGTGTCATTGACTGTCAATTGCTCCTGTGAATGAGCACTAATCGCACTGCTGCATTTTCTGCAATAACTTCGAGGGAGTTCTTCCCTCAATTGACTGCTGCAATTACTGCATCTGTACGACGGGAAATGGCAGTCATAGCTGTGTGAGCTTCACTGCCACAGATGGAATTCATAACAGCCTCTAACTTTTACGACCAGCAATCAAGGCGCGGTTGGTTTGTAAGTGCAGGCAGGCAGCTTCAAATCCAGCCTGTTTCATCAGTTGCAAATGGCGCTCAAGCCCCATCGGCACATCGCCCCGATCTGCCACAATTCGCCGATGATCCTTGAAAGTCTGACCTTCGCTGGAACTGACTTTCGAACCCTGTAACCGATCCTGCCGCCGCCATAAACTTTGATAAGCACTAAACAAACCCGCCTGATCAACTGCGATTCTATCCAGCAGCAAGAACAGCCCATCCATTTCCAACAGATCGTAAATAAAACCGTAAGTGTGTGTCATTTGGTCATCGTTCAGGTGATGCAGCGTTTGCACACTAAACGCTATCTGGTAATTCCGCTCTGGCAATCGCAAAGAGTCGATTTGCGTTAAGTCGTGCAAAATTGTAGTGTATTGAGTTGAAAAGGCCTTTAATCGTTCGTCCGCCAGCGCAATCATCGCGGCTGACGCATCCACACCAGCCACCTGAGCTTCGGGAATGCGAGCGAACAGCATTTCCTCGACTAACCCGGAACCAATCCCCAGGTCGAGAATGGTTTTACCCGGCTGATATTCATCTGCAATGAGCGTCAGCAGCATATCTAGTTGTTCTGGACGACTGGGGTTGTAACTTAAGGTGTCAGCATCCCACTGTTGAGCGATTTGCTGGTTTTTGAAATCCTGAAAAGGCATTACGCCGCCATTTCCTTACGCATCATAATCAAGCGAGCGTACAAGTCAATCACTTCATCCATCATGGCAGGCCAGGTCTGTGTTTCAGCAAAAGCACGAGCAGCCTGCCCCATCTCGGCAATACGCTCCCGGCTGCTGGCAATCTGGCGAACACCGTCAATCAAAGCGGCTGTGTCGCCCACATTAAAGGTGTAGCCGGTACGCCCTTCCTGCACAACATCGCGGACACCGCCTACCCGTGAAGCCACAACGGGCAAACCAGCCGCCATCGCTTCCACTACCACCAGACCGAATGTTTCCAGCGCAGAAGGAAATACAAAAATATCCGCACTGGCATAGGCCTGCGAAAGTGCTTCACCCTGCATGTAGCCCATGAAAGTCGTATTGGTTCCAGCAAAATACTCTCTTAAACTATCACGCGCCGGGCCATCCCCCACCACCGCCAAACGAGTGTTCGGAACCGCTTCAAGCACCGCGCGCAACTGCTCGATTTTTTTCTCGCTGGAAAGTCGCCCAACATATAACAACACAACATCATCAGGATGCCCGCCGGATAATTGATAACGCATCTCCGCATTGCGAAAACGCGGGTCAAATCGTTCGGGATCAACACCACGTTTCCATAACCCGACTTCACGCACCCCTAATTCAAGCATTTCCTGCTGAATCAGGCGTGATGGAGCCAGCGAGTAATCAGCCTGGTTAAAAACAGTGCGGGTGAACCAATCAGTAACGGGTTCCATAAAACCAATGCTGAAGTGATGCACCAAACGCCCCAAGTCCAGATGAAATGAAGCAACCGTTGGAATGCCAAGCCATTTCGCCATCATCAGTCCACCCACACCAATCAAGGCTGGATGAATAAAATGGGCGACATCTGGCTGAAAAGCTTTCAACTCGTTATAGGTTGAAATCGTCGGCGGCCCAACTTTTAATTCCGGGTACAAAGGCAGCGTAACGCCCGGAACTCCAATCACAGGTGTATTCTTATACCGTACAACACCCATTTTCGGTGCAACAACAACGGTCTGGATACCGCGTTGCTCCAAATGATCCAACAGCAAACATGTAACCGTGACGATACCATCAATTTTGGGTAGAAAAGTTTCAGTAAAAAGTGCGACTCGCATGGTGTTTCCTCTCTCAATCAGGTAAAACACTTGGATATAATTTTCGTGGCGATTCTAGTCTGGGCAATAATTTGCTTGCCCGAACCGGGTTTGGCCTCTACAATAAACAAAGGATGTTAAGCCCTGCTATTGCAATGAGAGCTGGAATGAGCGACCAATCACAGGATGTAAGTGTCAAACTAGATGACCGAATTCGGTTAATGTCAGCAGTGCTGGCTGCTACCGACTGGCCGGATAAATCGCAGGAGCGACAGCCGCATGGAACCCATGCCCACAGCCGCGCCACCCGCAAATTTCTCGAACCGTTCAAGCAGCATGAAGCGGTTAAGGGAATGCAGGGATTGTTAAACCAGGGAGCGCCACTGGAAGCGATTTTCACGTTGGCGACACAGTTAAGCTGGCCTGCCATGGAAATTAGCGAACTTCCTCGCTGGGTGCCGGCTCACTGGAATGAGCAACTTCGCGATTTCTACACAGCATCGAACCTGGCGAAATGGTGGAAAGATGAAGATGCTTTCTGGCAGGCCAGCCTGAAGGAATCACAGGAGATGTTCAAGGGTGTTGCGTTCAAACCCTTCCTAAAACCATTTCTGGGTGATATTGCTGAAAATCTGGTTTTTGTGCCGAACATTTCTTACCCAACTGAAATGGAAGTTGCCGTTCGCCATAATGGCGATTTGATTTGTATCGCCCCGCCACGTCTTGCCTGGGGAGACAGCCCGCCCTGGCCTTTTGATGAAGACCCTGGCTATATTTACCGTTCAGCGTTATCGCAGTATGGACGTTTGCTCATGCTGGCCTACCTTCGTGAAAACGCTGAAAAAGTCGCTCCAGTAGCCGAAACGCCGCTCCCAGTCAGCGATCAATTCAAGGCACATTTCCCCACCTGGCAGGAACAATTCACTAATCTGTTTGTGGCGGCGGCTTCAGCGTTGTATCTGGAAACTAAGGTTAGCAAAGCCGAATCAAATGGTTATGTTTTGATGGAACGCAAGACCAAAGGCATGGTCATCTTACCGGGCATGGTCAGTGTGATGCGGCGCTACCTCAGTGAATATAAGAATGGACGCTATACCAATCTGGTCGATTTTCTGCCCGTGTTCCCAAAACAACTGCGTGTCGCAGCCAAAATTGTGACCCTATAAGCATGAAAAAGCGGTCAGCAGATATGTTGACCGCTTCGGTTCAAAATTCCCCTTTCAGGTAGGCCGCCTGAGTGTTACCTGAGTAGGCTATTCCTTAACCTGTCCCTCACTAAAAAGCCTGCTAAAATGGAAAGTGAAGTGATTCGAGACGGCGACGGATGGTACTTCGCCCGTATGGACAAATGAATACATGCTCAAGAATACGAAATGGTTAGCCGTTGGCCTGGGTATCCTCATCAGCGGCATTTTTCTTTGGTTTGCCTTCCGCAATTTAAAACCGGAAGAAGTTTTCGGTTATATTCAACATCTTGATATAGGTTGGTTACTGATTGGGGCAACCGTCTATTTTCTTGGTGTGACTTTAATCTCGCTGCGCTGGAGTTTTCTGCTGCGTTCCATTCAAAGTGTCCCGCTTAAAGCGCTTATTCCTCTGGTCACTATCGGATACATGGGAAACAATGTTTATCCCTTCCGCAGTGGAGAAGTGCTGCGGGTGATTCTCCTACAGCGGAATTATGGCGTTCCGGTTGTCAAATCGGGAACTACGGTAGTCGTCGAGCGCGTGTTTGATGGACTAGTCATGCTGACCTTCATTGTGGTGTCCCTGCTCTTTGTAGGGACTGTCGCGCCCGAAATCAAAACAGTCGCGAAGGTAGCCGCACCGATTTTTATTACAGCCGTAGCTGTGTTTTTTGTATTAGCTGCGCGTCCGAATATTTTACGGCAGTTGATGCACCCTGTCGGACGCTTCGCACCGGGACGGCTCCACACCCTATTTTCGCGGCTGGCTGATGGAGTAACAGAAGGCCTTGAAGGGCTGCGTACCCCTGCTGATCTGGCAGGCGCAGTGGTTTGCTCATTCGCCAGTTGGATGGTGGAAGCCAGCGTATATTGGATGGTTTCCTTCGCTTTTCATTTAGAAGTAAGCTACGCAGCAATGCTTCTGACGGTAGGTGTCGTCAATCTGGCCGGCTTAATCCCTGCTTCACCGGGACAAATTGGGGTTTTCGAGTTCTTTGTATCGCTCGTAATGGTAGCTGTCGGCGTTGCAGAAGCTCAGGCCAAAGCCTATGCATTGGTGGTGCACGTGGTCATCTGGCTTCCAGTAACATTGGTTGGATTTTTCTTCCTGGCACGTCAGGGTTTGGGATGGGGCGCAATCACAGGCGCACGCGAATTGGAAACGGAAGCCGTCAACAGTTAACTAAAACTCAGCAAATCTCCTGATCAGCGTGTATGTAGTGGTAAAGGAAAAATATTTGAGCTGCAAGCTCATTATTGTAGTTAAGGGCTAACCGCTTGAAAATTGGAATTATTGGCGCTGGTGCAGGTGGCATGGCTGCGGCCTGGGACTTGATCCGCGCCGGACATGATGTTGAACTTTTTGAAGCCGAGCCAACGGTTGGTGGGCTGGCAGCAGGATTCCGCGATGAGAAATGGGAATGGTCGCTGGAAAAGTTTTACCACCACTGGTTCGAGTCTGATAAAGAGGTCTTGAGGCTGATTGATGAAATCGGGCATAAGGAAAAGGTGGTGTTCCCGCGTCCCAAAACCAGCTATTGGATTGATGGCAAAGTTTACCGCTCGGAAATGAACCTCTCGATGTTGGGACTACCCCTTTCGCTAGTGGCGTTGTTCCGTCTGGGATTAGCAGGTGTCTACCTGAAATTCATCACAGGTGATTGGCACGCTTTGGAGCAATCCACAGCGGATAGCTGGATGCGCCGATATATGGGCGAAGAGGCTTACAATCGCCTGTGGAAGCCCCTGCTCATTGGCAAATTCAGTGAACGCTATACCGAAGTCAATATGGCATGGATGTGGGCACGAATTCACACCCGCAGCCTGCGTTTGGGAACATTCCAGGGTGGCTTTCAGGCTTTTCTGGATGCACTATCTCAAGCGATCACCGCAAAAAGCGCGGTCATTCACCTGAAAACGCCTGTGCAGGCTATCGGCTCACAGGATGGAAAACCAACCCTCACGATTAACGGTGAGGTTCGTGTCTTTGACCGAATCATCAGCACTGGTTCGCCGGGACTCATGCTGCGACTCGCACCCGAATTGCGCGATATGCCCTATGGCAAGCAGATGGCGGAACTCAAGAGCATCGGCGCAGTTTGTCTGGTTCTCGCCCTCAAGCAATCTGTTTTAACCGACGGAACCTACTGGCTCAATCTTCCCGCTACTTCAGCCGATAAACAGGCCAGTCAATTCCCGTTCCTCGCCTTGGTCGAACATACTAATTATCTGGACAAATCTCATTACGGGGGAGATGTGTTGGTATACTGCGGCGATTACGTTCCCGCGGATCATGAATACTTCAAAATGAACGAGAATGAACTGATAGACCGATTCCTCTCTGCACTTTCTAAAGTAAACCCTGCCTTCCAGCGTGATTGGATTCGCAAGTCATGGGTATTCCGCGCGCCCTATGCTCAACCTGTGCCGGGAGTTAATCACAGCAAGAATATCCCAGCGATAAAAACACCTTTGCCGGGTGTCTATTGGGCGAGCATGAGTCAGGTCTATCCCTGGGATCGCGGGACAAACTACGCCGTCGAAATCGGGCGACGGGCGGCACAGACCTTGTTAGCGGAAATGCCGTAATAATTTACAATACACACAAACTTTGTGAGGTGCTTGTAAGGCGTGCGGAATAGAGTTGAAGCGTTTCATCTCCGTATCTATATCGTTTAGCCTCATAGTTGACGATCATGGTACACTAGCAAGCATACCGATAATCTTTCAATCGAAATCTCATTAAGGGGATAGAAGGCTCAATGAAGATCATTGTCGCTGGGACTGGATTTGTGGGACTGACCCACGCCGCTGTCTGCTCGGAATACGGGCATGAAGTTTATGCCTATGATATTGACCAAAAGCGCATCGCGGCCTACAGCACCGCAGAACCGGAACAAATCGAGCGCTATGTTAATGAACCCGGTTTAGCCGGGGCAATCGCGGAAAATATCAATCGCTATCTGTTTTTCACGACCAATATCGAGCCGATCATCGAAGGCACAGATGCTATTTTCCTCTGTCTGCCGACTCCCCCTCGTCCAAATGGCTCATCCGACCTGAGCTATTATGATAAGGCGCTGGAACACATTGCCCCCCTGTTAGCGAACCGTAAAGACACCCGCCGTGTGGTGCTGATTAACAAAAGCACTGTTCCGGTTGGGACGGCGCGACGACTGGAAAACATTCTGAAAAAGCACAATGTCCCGAACGCGGGCATTGGTTCGAACCCGGAATTTTTGCCGGAAGGCGATGCAGTCGAAAAGTCACGTCGGCCTGATCGCGTTGTGGTCGGCGCGGATACCGAAGAAGATTTCCGCATCATCAGGCGGATTTACTCGCAGTTCGTCAACCATGTGCGTATTTCCTACATCGAAACTACGCCGGAAACGGCTGAAGCCATCAAGTATGTAGCGAACACCCTGCTCCTGACCTACATTTCGTTCTGGAACGGCGTGGGCGCTCGGCTGGGCGAGGCGTTCCCGAACGTGCGCATGGAAGACCTGAAGCGCGGTGTGACCGCTGATAACCGTATCAGCAAGTGGGGGTCGTATGTCTCCAACGGCGCGGGCGGTTCATGCTTTGGCAAGGACATCCAATCGCTGATTTACCAGTTTAAGAGCAATAATCAGGCCACTGACTTGCTGGAATCGGTCTACGAGATCAATGAGTACCAGAAATCGTATCTGATTGACCGGGCGATTCATGAAGCAGGCGCACACTTCAACCAGAAAACGGTTGCCCTGCTGGGACTGGCTTTCAAACAGCGTACCAACGACATGCGCGATTCCTCATCCCTGAAAGTAGCGGAAACGCTGCTGGCGCGGGGCGTGAAGGAAATTCGGGCGTATGATCCGCTGGCGTTGGAAGAAGCCAAGCACTACTTCAACCCGGAAAAGAACTACCTGTTCGAGAAAATCACCTATCACGAGACGGTGAAGGACGCGCTGACCGGAAGCGATATGGTGTTCATTTCAACCGACTGGGAAGAGTTCCGGGGACTCTCGCGGACGATTGAGCAGAACGTGAAACCGCCGTATCTGGTGATGGATGGGCGGCGGATGCTGCCGGACTTCACGGAACTGGTGGAACGCGGTTACAGCTATATTGCGGTGGGTTCCCCGTACATGGCGGCGAAGAGTTAATCAGCGTTTAGCCGTCAGCTTTTAGCTTTTAGGAGGGTGGTCGCGAGACTGCCCTTTTTTGTTGTAAGAAGTTGTTAGTTGTTGGTTTTTAGTTGTTAGTAAGAAAAACCAGAAGCCAATAGTTGCTGGAGGTGCTGCATTTGAAATGCAGCAGGTG
>JBGAGR010000364.1:0-5987 GCA_044226645.1 Aggregatilineales bacterium | reverse complement strand
TGCGTATCCAGAGAAATCAGCCCATAGCCATAATCCGGCTTGAGCGCGGTGTAAATCGCTTCTCCGGCCTTGACCAGTTTGCCGAGATGCTGTGGCTTGGCACTGGCAGCCCGATCAACCGAGAGATACAAGCGCCGCCAGTCCTTGCTAATGAGGCTCACGGTCAGCGCGAATCGTTCGGCATCCTCGAAATTAACCCATACACTGCGCTGTCCCTTGCTTACCGCCATCTTCCAAGCCGATTCGGCTGATTCGATACCTTCATCCGCCAGATGAAACCCGCCCTCGATTACATTGGACAGCGCCCCCGACATGAGCGAAGGATCTTTCAGCGTGGCCTCGCTCTGAAAATCAAATACCAGATACACCAGTTGGTAGCACATTACATTTGCCTTTAGGTTGTTAAGCATCAAAACAGCGGATAAATTAATTGTATTCTATCGCAAGCAGACGTTATGAGGAGAAATGATGCAGACCATGAATTGGCTCGATACGCATTTAGGCTCAATAGACGAGGCGATAAAGATTATCAATCAATTTTCATGGGACATTACCATCACAGAACACAATAATATGTGGCATGTAATGACTGGAAAAGCCGAACAACACACCATTTTTAGCGCCGACTCGCGTGAGGCAGTGGACGCTTTCCTGTACGGGATGGGATTAGCCTATATCTGTATCCCTAGTCCATTTTTTGAACGTCTCAGTAAGGACATAAAAGACTGGCATGATAGCCTGTAGATACGGTATAAGAACAATAGATTCTCACTTGAATCAAAAAAGGCAAGACTATTTCGCCTTGCCTATCATATCGAATCTATTTGCCCTGAACCACTCAGAACTCAGGACTTTGTACGCAGCACTGTTTAGCGCTTGGTGTAGGTCGGTGCCTTACGCGCACGCTTGAGACCGGGCTTCTTCCGTTCCTTGACGCGGGCATCTCTCGTCATATAATCGTGTTCGCGCATCTGCGACTTGACTTCCGGGTCAATCTTGACCAGCGCGCGCGCCACACCCAGCAGAATCGCGTCCCGCTGTCCGGTCACGCCGCCACCATTGACATGCACAGTGATATCATAGGTCTTGGCTTGTCCCAGAACGGTGAGCGGTTCCAGCAGAATGTCGACATCACCGGGGCGCGGCAGATAATCGCTGCCGTCCTTATCGTTAATCATCAGATTGCCTGTGCCGCCCGGATACAGACGCACACGCGCCGTTGCTTCCTTGCGGCGGCCAATGCCTTCGTAATATTGAGCGGCCATTATTTACCTTCCTCAAGTTTCAATTCTTTGGGCTTCTGCGAAGCATGGGGATGTTCGCTCCCGGCGTAAATCTTCAGCTTCTTCAGCATGTTACGTCCCAGCGCACCGTCCGGCAGCATCCCTTTGACAGCGCTTTGAATCACGCGGTCAGGGAATTTCGCCAGTTGTTCGCGCAGGGTGCGTTCATACAAACCACCCGGATAGCCCGAAAAACGGTAATATTTCTTTTCATCCAGCTTGTTGCCAGTCACCTGAATCTGTTCACAGTTGATGACGATGACGAAATCGCCAACATCCTGATTGGGCGCATAAACCGGCTTGTGCTTGCCACGCAGAATCGGCGCGATCCGCGAGGCGAGACGACCCAGGTTTTGGCCCTTCGCGTCCACAATCCACCATTCACGTTCAACTTCCAGTGGCTTGGTGACGTAAGTCTTTTGTAGTGCCATCTTCAATCCTCCGGCGGGCGGTCTCGCACCCGCTGCTTCATATCGCTTCCATGTCAACGGGTCTTAGCCCATCGTCGATCTTTTTTACAATCTTATTCGTTGTATCGCACCGTTTCCAGAGTCAATCCCTGTGGCGGCGCTAAACTAACTGCTTGTAATAACTGCCTGCGCTGGAACAACTCGTCAAACTCACTGACAGTCACTTTGCCCTGTCCCACCCGAACCAGCAGACTGACGATCCGGCGCACCATATGTTTTAAAAATGCATTCCCCTCAATCGTGTATGTCCAGAGGGTTCCATTTATTTCCGGCTGCACGATCCATTCCGACACATACACCGTCCGAATGGTGACTTCCCCGGTTGGCGGCTGACCGAATGAGGCGAAATCGTGTTCGCCTATCAGCAGCTTTGCCGCTTCCTGCATCGTTTCCAGTTGCAGTCCGCCGTAAAGATGCCACGCCCGGTGACGCAGCAGGGGTTGGCGGGTTGGCGCTTGCAGTACCTGATAGCGGTACACCCGCGAAAAAGCATCGTAGCGGGGGTGAAAGCCTTCGTGCTGCCGGATGTCCTGCAAAGCAATGTCGTCCGGCAGCGCCACGTTCACCGCGCGCAGGAGCGCCGTATCATCGTGCGCCCACTCTACATCGAAACTAATCACCTGCCCACTGGCATGAACCCCGGTATCGGTGCGTCCTGCTCCAACCACCGTCGCCGACTGCCCAGTGACCGCAGCAACCGCTCGCTCAACCGCAAGCTGGATGGTGGGGGTATCACCCACCTGCCGCTGAAATCCCTGGTACGCCGTGCCATCATAAGCCAGCGTGGCGCGGTAACGCATGAGCATCGCCTATGTAGGGGCGTAGCAGTGCTACGCCCCTACTGATTATTCGCCCCGGTCAACCAGTTCCAACAGCACCATCTCCGCCGCATCACCACGACGCGGCCCCAGCTTCAGAATACGGGTGTATCCACCAGCGCGATTCTCGAAGCGCGGCGCAATTTCACCGAACAACTTCTTCACGATATCACGGTCATTATTCAGACGGCTGGCAGCGAGCCGCTGCGCATGAACCACACGCATCGGGTCTTCATGTTTCTTGCTGCGTTTTGCCAGCGAAATCAACTTTTCAACATCAGCACGCACAAAATCAGCTTTGGCGCGCGTAGTTTCAATCCGTCCATGTTCCAGCAAGGAGCGTGTCAAGGCCAGCCGCAGCGCATTACGCTGGGCACCGTTGCGTCCTAACTTTTTACCTGCTACGCGGTGTCGCATGATACTTCCTCAATCGTTATTCCTGTACATCTGCCTGGTCGGTCTCGTCCGGCAGATAGCCTTTTTCCTTGAGCTTATCCACCAGCTCATCCAGTGATTTTTCCCCAAAGTTGCGGATTGCCAGCATCGCGTCCGGCCCCCGGTTCAGCATATCCAGCACATCACCGATGGTGGTGATGCCGGTACGCTTGAGCGAGTTAAAGACACGCACGCTCAAATCCAGTTCTTCAATGGGCTTATCATAGAGTTCAGGACGGCGACCATGCGAATCCTCAGTGGGTTCCGGTTCGTCACCTGTAAGTGGTGGGAAAGCCTGTACGCCCCCGATGACCTGCAAATGCTTCATCAGAATTTGGGCGGCCTGACTCAAAGCGTCTTCTGGACGAATAGTACCGTCCGTCCAGATTTCGATAATCAGCCTGTCATAATTGGTACGCTGCCCCACGCGGGCACGTTCCACATCAAAATTTACACGGCGGGTCGGGCTAAAAATAGCATCCACCGGCAGTTCACCAATTGGCAGCCGTCCACGATCTTCTGACGGGCTGTAACCCCGTCCAGCCTGCACTTCGAATTCAATTTCGAGGTGCGCATCGGGCGCGTCCACCGTGAACAAATACAGATCGGTATTGATAATTTCAACTTCCGGCGGGCAGATAATATCCGCAGCGGTCACCGTGCCTTCGCCGCGATGTTCCAGCCGCAGCCGCGCCGATTCGCCTTCAAACATCTTCAACCGAAGCTGCTTGACCTGCAAAATCAACTGGGTCATATCTTCGCGCACACCGGGAATGGCGGAGAATTCATGATGCACGTCGGAAACGCGCACACTCGTAATAGCTGCACCCGGCAGCGATGACAGCAGCACACGACGCAGCGCCGTGCCCAGTGTCAGACCATAGCCACTTTCCAGTGGACTGACAATGAAACGTCCATAGTTGCGAGAAGCCGCGTCGCCTTCGACTTTATGCGGCAGAACCATGTTATTGGTGACCAAATCGTTACCCTTCCTGGTCTACGTCCGGTCAAAAAACAGACCGGCGGCGCGCCTGAACTACACGCGGCGGCGTTTGGGCGGGCGAACACCGTTGTGAGCAACGGGCGTAACATCGGTAATCGAGCGAACCTTCAAACCGCTGGCCTGAATACGGCGAATAGCCGCTTCACGTCCCGGTCCCGGCCCCTTGATGAAGATGTCAACTTCCTGCATCCCCTGACCCTGCGCAGCTTCGGACGCGCTTTGCGCAGCAATACCTGCGGCGTAGGGGGTGCTTTTACGGCTGCCCTTGAACCCACTGGTTCCTGCGCTGGCCCAAGCGATCACATTACCCAATTGATCAGTCATCGAAACAATTGTGTTATTGAAAGTCGCGTGAATATGCGCCTGTCCATAAGGGATATTCTTACTAACTTTTTTTGTCGAGCGCCGCGATGCGGCCTTCTTAGTTGTTGTACGTGCCATTGATTTCCCTCACTGGCTGTTTCTCTTCGGGAAACGCGCCCTGAACGGGCGCTTGGATTTTTGATATAGTTTCGTAGGGGAGGGTCAGTGACCCTCCCCTACAAGCATTGATTCAATACCGTCCGGCGCGGATTATTTCTTGGTTGCACCACGACGACGACCACGACCAGGGACGGTCTTACGCAGACCACGCCGGGTACGGGCATTCGTCCGGGTACGCTGACCATGTACCGGCAGATTACGGCGATGCCGAATCCCACGATAACAGCCAATTTCCGACAGCCGCTTAATGTTGAGTTGGATTTCGCGTCGCAGATCGCCTTCGGTGGTCAGCTTGCTGACTTCCTCACGCAGCTTCTGGACTTCATCCTCGCTCAAATCCTTGACGCGAGCCTGGGGATTCACCCCGCTTGTTTCCAGAATTTGCTTACTGGTCGGGCGACCTATACCGTAAATATAGGTCAGAGCGATTTCAATTCGTTTGTCGCGGGGCAGGTCTACCCCTTCAATACGCGCCATATTTTTTATCCCTCTACGTCAACCGCCATTATCCCTGGCGCTGTTTGTGCTTCGGATTTTCGCAGATCACCATCACTCGCCCGTGACGCTTGATGATGCGGCATTTTGGGCAGCGGGGTTTCACAGATGTCGCTACACGCATAGTTATACCCTTTAGGTTTTCACAAGAATGAAGATTTTACCAGTTATTAAACAACCTGTCTACGGCGGGTTTTTGCCATATGCATTAACCACCATCTTAATACAAACCGCAGAGGCGCAGAGATCACGCAGAGACGCGGAGTATTAAGATAAAACTATTCTTCGGATGCCATCCTTAAGAACCGGCACATTAAAATTAATCAGAAGCCCTAAAAACAATCCGGTTGCCCGTAGATAAGAAATCACCTGCGCCCTATGAATGGGTTCGATTTCTTCAACAGCCTTCAATTCGACAATCAGTCGCTTGTCAACCAGTAGGTCGAGGCGATTTTCACCAACCATCACACCCTTATAATTGACTGCTACAACAACCTGTCGCCCAAAAGCAATTTTACGAGTCGTCAACTCACAGCATAGGGCTTCTTCATATACTGATTCCAGAAAACCAGGACCCAGCTCCCGATGAACCTCAATCGCTGCACCGATAACCTGCTCTGATAGTCGGTTAAGTTCCGAATCAGCCTCACGCATTCTCTATCTCAACTCTCTGCGTCTTTGCGTGAACTTTGCGCCTCTGCGGTTTCTCTTAAAGTATCGTCAGTATGATCGGCTTGCCGTCTGTGATCGCGATGGTATGCTCGAAGTGGGCGCACAGGGAGCGATCTTTCGTTACGACTGTCCAACCATCGTTCAATTCTTCTGTCTCAGCCCGCCCCGCGATGACCATCGGCTCGATAGCGTAAGTCATACCCACTTGCAGCGGCGTATTTTTCCAGCCGCGCCGTTCCATCGCTCGTGACCACCAGTTCGGAACCTGTGGCTCCTCGTGCATCTCGCGTCCCACACCGTGCCCGGTATATTCACGCGCCACGCTGTA
>JBGAGR010000363.1:0-6163 GCA_044226645.1 Aggregatilineales bacterium | reverse complement strand
GGGTGGCCCGCGTTTCAATGCTCCCGACGGCATGGCTTACATTCGTTACAATGCCGACGGTACTTACGCTATAGCCGATACCATCGAAAACACCACGAAGCCTTATGGGAGCTATCCGTCTGGCACGTACCAATTTGATGGCGCACAGTTCATCATTGACCCTGTGGTAGGCTCGCCCTGCCCTGGGCCGGGCATTTTCCAGCTTCGGATCTTGAAGTACGGTGCTGAACCTGTCGCGCTGCGGTATGTAGTCATCAGTGATCCCTGTACGGGGCGTGACCAAGACCTGACTCAGGCATTGGTGTGGGTCGCTCCGGCACAATAAGTCGAATCAACAGCGCATAAATCACTACCATTGCGCCAATTGCTCACGCTGAGATCAGCTCAATTTCTGGCACGACCTCAGCGTGAACACTTGCCACCTGAATCCATTCATTAAACAACTTCTAACTCGTAACCCGAACAGAAGAAGGTTTTCTTCTGAAGGAAGATCATGTTAAGGAGAGAGGGATGGAACAAATCGTACAGGAAAAAATCTATCGTGAAGTGGAAAGCCATATTCCACGACCAAAATTCTCATCAATTTTGCTTATCATGTTCACTTTATTGATTGGCTTCGCCGCCATCGTCGTCAGCACAAGAGCGCTGGCACAATGCTCTATACCGCCGCCTGATCCCTTTCCCGCCTATGCCGATATTTTCCCAGGGCAGCCGGAGAGTGCCGTTAAGGAGAGGGCGTTTTCATGCTCCGGTTACTACAATTATTATAATTCGATAGTAGCGGGCTGTACCATCACTCGATCAGCAGGCATTTTTTCCAAGGTGTCAATCAGTATCTCGGAAGGTATCATTCGCAATATTATCTTCTTCACACGCGACAACTCGCTTACGATGGGTGACCTTGTGATATTCCTGAAAACGCCAGCTTCGAATATTATTTATCATTTCGCGGATTTCTACGTGCCGGGGCTAACTTTCAGGGTTAAATATGGTGGATCATTTTCCCTATTCGTTCCCGTGCAGAGTATCTCTTTAAGTTCATCATAAATCGTCCTCACACCCCGTAAGATTCAATCCACCTTAAGCCTTTCAGCTTGTGTAAATGCTTTCATTCTGTGCTACAATCCTTACTATAGAGCTTTTTTGTTGTTACAAGGGGAGACTACGCTTGGCTAAGTCACGGACTGAACAACTGGTTGAACGTCTGCGCGATTTGCAGGCCAGCTCAGGCGATGTTGAAGCAGCCGCCATTGTCAGCGTGGATGGCTTGAGTATGGCATCATCACTGCCCGGCCACATTGAAGAAGACCGTGTGAGCGCGATGTCTGCTGCTATGCTGTCGCTCGGTGAACGTATTTCGTCCGAACTCGGACGCGGCGGCCTGGAACAGGTCATGGTGAAGGGTGAAAATGGCTATGTCATTCTCACCGCCGTTGGAGAAGAAGCGGTTTTGACGGTGCTGGCGCGGAAAGAAGCCAAACTCGGTTTGATCTTTCTGGATGTCACCCGCGCGGTTGAAGCCTTATCATCACTGGTCTAATCGACTGTGCCGGAACCGAGCCGCCTGTATTACCCCAATCGAATTGCGCGTTATTTCTTTCAGGCCATGGAAGATGTCATGGGACAGGGCGGCTTAAATATGCTGCTCGGCCTCGCTCACCTGGGTGACTATTCCGACAATCCTCCTCCTGATGATCTCAACCGCGCTTTTGATTTTGCGTCGCTGGCGGCATTGAATGAAGCACTGGAAGAAATGTACGGTCCTCGTGGTGGACGCGGTATGGCGCTCCGTATTGGGCGGGCGTGTTTTTCGCAGGGCATGAAAAACTTTGGTGCGCTGGCTGGAGTCAACGACCCGGCCTTTCGAGCGCAGTCCCTTGATAGACGCTGTTATCTGGGTCTGCGGGGATTGGTTGCAGTATTTAACAATTTTACCGACCAACAATCGTCGCTTGAAGAAGATGCTGAAACCTACCGTTTCATCGTCAGGAACAGCCCAATGGCATGGGGACGTACCGCCGATAAACCCGTCTGCCATGCATTAGTGGGTATTTTACAGGAAAACATGCGCTGGTCGTCGAATGGGTATGAGTATTATGTGGTTGAATCAGAATGTCACGCCTGTGGAGGCGAACATTGTGTATTCACCATCAATAAGACTCCCATTGGACAATGATAGGGGGAATTGGGCGTGGACACGAAGTCAACAATCCTGATCGTAGAAGATGATCTCGATCTATCCGAAATGCTCAACACCTACTTCCGGGTGCAGAATTATGAAGTGCTAACGGCTGCCTGGGGCAAAGAAGCACTGGAGATCAGCCAGAATTCCGAACTGACGCTGGTCATGCTCGACATCCGTCTGCCGGACATTGATGGTTATGAAGTCTGCCGCCAGCTTCGTGCGCAGCGCAGCACCCAGAATGTCCCCATCATCTTTCTGACAGAAAAACGGGATCGGGTGGATAAGCTGCAAGGTCTGGAACTGGGTGTGGTCGATTACATCACCAAGCCGTTTGATATTCAGGAACTCCGCCTGCGGGTGCGCAATGCCATCAACCGCGTCGAACGACAGGCCATGACCAACCCGGTCACCGACCTGCCGGAAGGCCCCATTATTGACGACAAACTCAATGAGTTAACCGTCAGTGACCATCACTGGGCAGCACTGCTGGTATCGATGAGCGGTCTCGGTGATTTCCGTGAACTCTATGGTTTCGTCGCTGCGGATGATGTGCTGCGTGCCGTAACGCTGATGGTGCGTAATGCTGTCCGCGAACATGGCAGCACGGAAGATTTTATCGGTCATCTGGGGCCGGAAGATTTCCTCATCATCACCGCTGCGGATAAAGTTGCTCTGATCCGCGAACGCATTGAGTCGCGGGTGCGCCAATCGCGCGAATATTTCTATCCGCTCAAGGATCGTGAACGCGCCCGTGAAGCCGCCGATGCTAATCATTTGCAGTTGCGCAGCGGTGTGGTCGATCATAAGAGCGGCTTGTTCAATGGCCCGGAAGCGCTCCGCACTGCGCTGCTGGCTTCTGCTTCTGCCGCGCCGGGAACCGTCTAAAGCGGACGGATGACGTAAATCGTCCCGCCGCCCGCGCTGACATAAATCCAGCCTTCCTGACTGACAACAACATCCAGGGGACGATGCGGCCAAAAACCGCTCCCCTGGTAATGGGCTGACTGGATATTCGATTCATTCGGACGTGGGGTCTGTTTGGGGATAATAATCTGCGAATCCACTGGAAGCCCGGTCGCATCGTCCATATGAACCGCCACCAGCATATAGCCTTCGATGTGCGTTTGCTCATTTGACCCGCCCAGCGTCACCAGTAAATCGCCTTTGATGTCTGGGAAAGTGTCGCTGTCGTAAAAAGTCATCCCCAGAGGATTACTGTGGGTCGGAAATGTGAAGGTTGGCGCGACTGCCTTAGCACAATCAAAATCCCCTTCCAATATGTCGCGGTGGTTATCCGCACCGATACAGAAAGGCCAGCCGAAATTCGCCCCCACTTCAACGAGGTTTAGCTCATCCAGATTCGCGTCTGTTAATCCATCCCGCGCGCTGTCCATCGTCCATAACCTGCCATCACGGAACGACAGGTCGGCGGGCTGCCGCAGTCCGCTTGCCACAACCTGTTTATCCGTCCCATCCAGCGCGAAGCTCCAAATCGCCCCTCGTTCATGATTATCCTGCTGGCAAAAATCACAGGATGCACCAATGCCGACATAGATGCGCTCATCCAACCCAACCGCTATTCCCCCTGTCCAGAAACCGCCAGCCGCCGGGAGATCATCCACCAGCACCTCAACCTGCCCATCTTTCAAACGATAAATATGCGCCCCGCCGGAGATATACAGCCCGTCAGCGTAATAAGCCAGTCCGTTCGGCAACGTCAGCCCGTCCGCGACCACCTGTGGCGAATCCGGCAAACCATCGCCATCCGTGTCCTTCAAGGCCAATACTTGACCCGCCAGCGGACGCGCGGCATATAACGTACCATCTGGCGCGAATGCCAGCGCCGTAAACGCCAATTCACCCGCACTATTGTCATGGATGATGCGTTCCAGACACCACAGCGTCCCATCCACCCAGGGCGGATCGACATGTAGTGGACGTTCGCTACAGGGCGGAAGACCATCCGCCGCAGCCTTTCCAGTAAAACCTGCAAACAACAGCAAACTTGCCAGAAGCAGGAGTATTCGATTACGCAGAAACAACACAAAATCAGCTTTCTTCAAAGGGCAGCTCACAACTTGTTATTACTTTTTTACACTATAACCTGAGGATCGGCAGTTGCCAAGTCAAGGAAAATTTGTGTATGATGCATAACGATATGGTGACAAATAAGGGAAGCACTTCATGGCGACACTCATCACGGGCGGCGCGGGTTTTATCGGAAGTCGGTTGGCTGCCCATCTCCTGCAACTTGGAGAATCGGTTGTTATTCTGGACAACTTTGATGCCTATTACGATCCGGCAGTCAAACGCGCCAATATCGCTGCTCTGGGGGACAAGCCTGTCGTGGTTGAAGGCGACATACGCGATTCCGAACTGGTCAACCGGCTGTTTATTGACTATCCGATTAAGCGTGTGGCTCACCTGGGCGGTCTGGCAGGTGTCCGCAATTCGATTGAACAAGGGCGTTTGTATGCCGATGTGAATACAACCGGAAGTGTTAACCTGATGGATGCCGCCCGTAAACATGATGTCAGCATTTTTATGCAGGCATCGACTTCCTCTGTTTATGGTCAGACCAACCGTATACCCTTCCGCGAAGAAGATTTACCCGATGAGCCACTGGCGGCTTATCCGGCCAGCAAACGCGCCGCTGAATTATTCGGCTACAGCTACCATAATCTTTTCGGCCTGAATGTCACTGCCCTGCGCTTCTTCAACGTCTACGGCCCTAATGGTCGCCCCGATATGATGCCGATGAAAGCCATCGACGCGATTTTGAACGGCAAAACCATCAATATGTATGCTGAAGGCAAACTCCAGCGCGATTGGACGTACATTGATGATCTGGTGGACGGCATCTGCACTGCGCTGGAACGTCCGATGGGCTTCAGAGTGCTGAATCTGGGCTTCGGCTCCCCAATTGCCTTGACCGAGTTCATCAACATCTACGAGGAACTCATCGGCAAGGCAGCCATCACGCAGCCTGCGCCAGCCCCTGCCAGCGAACCCCGCATCACCTACTGCGACAACACTCGCGCCCGTGAACTGCTTGGTTTTAATCCCAAAGTCCGCATCGAAGAGGGCTTATCCCGCACCTGGAATTGGTACCGGGAAAAGCACGGTCTTTAACCCATAAATTAACGTTAACACAGGTCAATATGCGTCGGGTGCGATGTTAAGAATCTGAGGTGATTTTAAGATTCCTGCACTATAATAGACGCATATTCTGTCTATTCTAGGGCTAAGGAATGAAAATTGGAGTCATAGCGGACATACACGGAGATTATGCCGCACTGAATACGGCGCTCGAACGGTTGGATCACTTCCACCATGTCGACCATATCCTCTGTGCGGGCGATTTGGTCGGACGAGGGCCGGAACAGGAAAAAGTGGTTGAGCTGATCCGCACACGGGGAATACCAACCGTCAAGGGCAACCATGACGAGTGGGCTTACGACTTCTCAGCAGATAACGCGAGCTTTCTGGACGACCTGCCGGTTAACTGGCAAAAACGCTTTGATGGCTACAATGTTTTTATGTGTCACGGCAAACCCGGCAATAACATCTGGGGGCTTTATCGCGATCATGTCTCGAACACCCTGCTCAACATGATGCTCGAATCGCTCAATGCCGATGTCCTGATTGTGGGACACACCCATGTTCCGATGTATATCCGGGTCGCCAACGGCGTGGTCATTAACCCCGGTTCGCTGTATACCTTCGACAGCCTGCGCATCACGTCGCATACCTATGGAGTGCTGCATTTGCCCGACCTGAACTTTGAATTGTTCGATCTGATGTCCCAGCCTATCAAGCCGGTAGCCTCTCCATGAGCGAGAAACCACAGGCTCCTGTTGAACATTACACCCGCGAATATTTCGAAAAATGGAATTACGCGGATCGTCCCCTGGGCAAATACAGCATGTACTGGTTTGCCCGACGCTACTATGCCGCGCTGGTGAAACGATACGCCCC
>JBGAGR010000362.1:0-6199 GCA_044226645.1 Aggregatilineales bacterium | reverse complement strand
GCAGACAGTGGCCTCTACATCACATCCGGCGCGGATATAGATCGCAGCGGGCAGTGGTGGTCTATCCTGAATATCACCGACACAAACGGCTCAACCACTCGCGCGGCCTTCGACTGGCAAATTACCGATGATGCCTCTGTTCAGCAGTCTCAACCACCCGGAATCCAGAATATACTCGCTCTGCTGCTTGTATTGGCGGTTTTGGCCTGGATTGTCTATCCAACTGCGCATCGCATCTATGGCACGCTCGATCTTAGTCCCGCGACTGTAACCGTTGCGGTCAGCGCGTTTGTTGCCATGATTATTTTCCTTGTTGTAGGCATCGTGGTCATTCAAAACACGCAGGCGCAGTTCGAAGCCACACTGAATCCACCGCCCAAGGTGATTAACACAATCCTGCCCGATGCCAATTCACTTCAGCGCGGCCAGCAGCTTTATCAGGATAATTGTCCCGCGTGGCAAAGTACCAATCTCAAGGCCTTCATCGAACGGCTTCCGCGTACTCGCGATGATGAACTCTACCAGGCCATTGTGAGCGGTTGGCAGGGACTCCCGCAATGCGCACCTAACCTCAGCGACGAACAACGCTGGGATATTGTCAATTACATCCGTACCTTTCAAAACACATGAGGATTTTATGACTCAAGCCACACTGGTTCTCGCCTACGCCGCGCAGGATGCGGCACTCGCGTCCCGTCTGGAAAAAGACTTGCAGGCTAAGGGCTATACCTTCAAATCTGAACTTAGCTCCGACAGCCACGACATGCTCATCGCCCTGATCTCACCCGCTAGCACTGCCGATAAAATGGTGGAAAAATCTATCATTCAGGCGCTAGATAGCGTCCAGCACATCATCCCTGTGCAGGTCGCAACTGCACCGCTGCCCAAACTTATCGACCATCTGAAGCCGGTAGATTTCACGGCAGCTTATGCGTTAGATGCGCTGGTCGAGCAGATCACAACGCTGTCATCGCCCGACGCGCGTCGCCCTCTGAAAGTGCTTACACCTTCAGTACGCCGCGCCAATCGTGGCACAGCCTCATGGCTGGCGATTCTGGCAGTCATCTGGTTCATTATCGGGATTGTGCTGGTGGGCTTTTACGGCATTCAGGCCCCGCGTGAAGAATACAATAACATCGACACTGAAGTCGCCGCGACCATTGAGGGCTACGTGCGCCAGAATTTACCGCACAGCACTGAGGAAGCCATCAACTTCCCCGCGACAGTTCAGGCCGCCCCCACATCGCAGCGTCCCTTGCTCATAGCCACTGCAACGGCGATGGTCGCGCCGCAGAAATAAAAAAAGGGACTGTTCTTGCGAACAGTCCCCTTCTTCGACGCGATTTAGAATTAGAGATTCTTGATCAGGTTCGAGAAGATGTTACCGATGGCCGGTCCGAGCAGCGCCAGAATGACGATGACGACGACGGCGACCAGAACGAGAATGAGTGCGTATTCGACCAGACCTTGACCTTCTTCACGGGGCATGTACAACATTTGATAAGTACTCCTGATAAACCGCGATTGATAATGGGTGGATAACCACCTCTGATATACATAGTATGGGCATGTTGATCTTGTGTCAATACGCAAAGCATGAATTTACGTAATTTTCACAAGTTCTCAACAATCCTACCTCAACTCAAAGTCGCACAAATTTGCGGAAAATCCCCGTAGCTCCGCTTGGACGCTCACCTCGTTCTGCTTCAATCTGTCTGGCACCAGTACTATCGTAACATCTCACGTAAAACAGGTGGTCACCCGCCACAAAAGGCCAGTCATAACGCCAGATCACCCAGGTTGTTTCGGACAGCGGTGCGCGCAGCTTAGCTTCCACCCATTCGCCATCATCCACTCGAACCTCAACTTTGGAGATTCCGCGCTTCCCGGCAAAGGCCATCCCGCCAATCGGCACCAATGTCTGACCACCGGATTGCACCAGTTGATCGCCTGCAATCGTGTCAATTACCGAGGTTGTATTAACCTGTGCGACCTGATCCCAGCCGCGTCGTACCCAATAACCCTCTTCTTCACTGTCGCTCACTTCAATCGCCACAATCCACTTGGGCTGCTTCATCCCATACAAATCGGGGATATAAATGCGCAGTGGGAATCCGTGCGATGTGGTCAGTGGTAGACCGTCCCAGGCATAAGTCAGCATAATCCGTTCATCAGTCATGGCCTTCGCCAGCGAGAGGGATTCGTCGAATCCATCGGCACTGGTGATTTTCAGACTGACTGCTTCCGCTTTAGGCCGCACATCCTTCAGGATTTCCTTCAGCGGAACGCCTGTCCAGCGTTGCGTGCTGATAAGATCGCCACCCAACGGATTGGAAATGCACGATAAGGTTACAAACTGGTCAACTGGCGTATATTTGGTGCGTAAATCATCCAGCGTCAGCTCAAGCTGGTTATCTACTAGACCAGCCACCAGCAGAGTCCAGTCATTCTCATGAACAACTGGCGGCAGAGAATTAATGTCGATCCGGTAATGGTTACGCACGCTGGTAAATTCGGGGCGTGTACCCGGCGCGGGAACCAGCGGATCATCGGCATTCGGCAGTTTGTGGCTATCCGACCACGCAGGCAGGCTGCTTTCCTCATCGCCAGCGAGTGCCTCACCGCCGCCCGCTAGAGCGCCTATACCCGCCCCCACAACTGTAATTGCAGCAGCAGCGCCACCGACCTGAATCAAGAACCGCCGCCGATCCAGAACTTTGACTTCCCCTGTCGGCACAGGGTCAGCCGGAGGTAAAACGACTAACCGATCATAAAGGTTTTCCAGCGCGGTTCCCCAGCCAGCAAATACCATCACAATCCAGATCAGGCTGATAAATGGATTCGCACTGGCGGATTGATTGACCCCAGCAGTAATCAGGGCGATGAACACACCTGATGCCGCGCCAATAAACAAGCCAGACGGACGACGTTCCTTCGCGTCCGGATCACGCCAACGCGCAAACACCACTGCGCCGATGATACCGCCTAGTGCGACGGTAATAATCATCGCCAGAATATGCTCGGCGGTTTTGGCAGAACCGGATGTATTTTCCAGATTCAAACCCGCGATGATGCTGACGATCATATCAATACCGAACGCTACCAAACCGCCCGGCAAAATCCGTGCCAGCCAGTCGAACAGATCAAATGGCACAAAGGGCGTTCCAAACAAGGCCTGAGAAACAAAAAAGATCGCCAGGAATGGCAGTGTCAGGATAATCCCAACTACCGCCCCCTGCGATGCCGATGGCTTACGGTTTGTACTCATGCTTCACCTCAAACAGTAAAAGTCAGCGCCCGACACCAATAGTACCGGGCGCTGCTTTTTCATTCAACCTTGCCTAGAGGATCACTTTTTGTGTGTCAATCCCGGTTGCGCCGCTGGGGCGTGAACCTTCGACCTTTTCAATCTGCGGCGTACCCTCACCATCGACACAGCGTACAGCCAGCGTATGCTCACCCTGCATAAACGGCAGGTCATAACGCCAGATCACCCATGTCGTTTGTGAGAGCGGCCCACGCAATTGGGCTTCAACCCAATCGCCGTCATCGACTTTGACCTCAACTTTGGAAATCCCTCGGCTGCCTGCGTGGGCAATGCCACCTACCGGGACTTTCATCGTATTGTCCGCTTCGGTAATCATCATATTTACGGCGACAGTATCAATAACCGAAGTCGCACGCATCACCGCATCCTTGTCCCAGCCGCGCCGTACCCAGTAACCCTCTGACCATGCATCAACCGCTTCGATGTTGGTAATCCACTTGGGCTGCTTCATGCCATAGTGATTGGGGATATAGATACGCAGTGGGAAACCGTGTTTCACTTCCAGGGGCAACCCATCCCACGCATAGGTCAGCATGACGCGCTCATCCTTGTTAACCGTTTCCAGATCAATGAACTCGTCAAAACCGTCTGCTGAAGTGATTTTGAGGTGAGTCGCTTCCGGCTTCAGCTTCACATCTGCCAGAATTTTTTGCAGACTGACACCTGTCCAGCGCTGCGTACCAATTAAATCTCCACCCAAGCGATTCGAGATACAGGCTAATGTAATGAACTGATGCATCGGCTCATAATTGCTGCGGATGTCGGTCAGAGTCATTTCGCTGGGACTTTCGACCAATCCGCTGAACATCAACGTCCATTCATCTTCTTTCACCATCGGCGGGACGGTATTGATGTCAATGCGATAGTGTGATTGAAGCGCGGTTAATTCAGCGCGCGTTCCGGGGGCAGGCTGTATCGGGTCATTCGCGTTGGGCAGCGTGTTGCTGGCTGACCAGGGGCCAGTCACAGTACCATCACCTTCACTGAGGGCAACTTCCTCCGGTGTAGGCTTGCTGTTTTGCAGAGCCACACCAATTCCGGTTCCGATGACGGTGATCGCGGCAGTCGCGCCGCCCACCGTCAGCAGGAAACGACGGCGGTCAATCTGCTGCACAGTTGCGGCTGCTGGACTCGGAGCGGTCATCGCCATCAGGCGGTTATAGACCCAGCTAAATGCCAATCCCCACAGGATGAAGGCCACAATAATCCACAGGCCGCTCACAAACATGCTGGTCGTGGCGGTCTTGTTGATGCTGGTGCTGATGAACATCACGGGCGCGCCCACTACGATGCCCAGAATCAGCCCCGGCAGATAACGAGACTTGACTTCCATACGTCGCAAAAAAGCGAACAGCACTGCACCCGCGACCACTCCGGTCACGAAAAGCCCGCTAATCGCCAGAAATTGTTCGGCAGATTTCGCCGCGCTGGACGTTTCCCCCAGCTTAAGGGTCGTAATGGTATTCACAATCATGTCAATGCCGAAGGTAATCACACCACCCGGCAGCACCCGTCCGACCCAATCAAATACATCAAAAGGCACAAAAGGCGTGCCCACTAACTGAGATGCCAGATATAAAATAGCCAGCAGTGGAGCGCTTAACAAAACGCCCACCACTGCTCCGGTTAAAATGGTTGGCTTTCGCTGTTGATCCATCCTGAATTACCCTTCGCCCAAATATAGAAACTGGTTCCGAGTTTAGTCCAATATCCTTATCAAAGTATTACAGGGTTTCACAGCCTTTTGGATTTTTTCGCTCATGAGCATACAATTAGCAGCACGCTTGAGTATGATTTACTCGGCCTTTATTCATCTGCCTAATCAGGATGATCTGCATGATTGTTGTGGATGCCCATCAGGATATTGCTTATAACGCACTGTGCAATGGTCGTGACTACCGTCGCAGTGCCCTGCAAACCCGTCAGTACGAAACCGACCCTGCGCTCCTCAAACAGCGCGGCACAGCCACTTTAGGGCTGCCGGACGCATTACTGGGGCGGGTCGCCATTGTTGGCGCGACTCTCTTCGTTGCGCCCTACAAAAAGGATGACACCGCACCCTGGTCAGCCATCAGTTATAAAACGCCGGGGGAAGCCTACAAGCTGGCAGTTGACCAGTGGGATTATTACAACCGCTTGGTTGACCAGACTGAAAAAGTCCGCCTCGTGAAAACTGCCGCTGATCTGGATGCGGTGCTGGCGACCTGGGCGGACGGCAAAGAAATGCACGAGCATCAGCAGGGCTTAGTCATGCTGATGGAAAACGCTGACCCGATTGTAGAGCCTCAGCAGTTTGAAGAATGGTACGAGCGCGGCGTGCGCATCGTAGGGCCAGCCTGGACAGGCACACGCTATGCGGGCGGAACTCATATGCCGGGGCCGCTCACCAAACTGGGATACGAGCTGCTGGACATCATGGCGGATTTCAACGCCATTCTCGATTTATCGCATCTGGCGGAACAAGCCTGTTTGCAAGCCCTCGACCATTACGGCGGAATCATCATCGCCAGTCACAGCAATCCGCGCCGCTTCCGCGATACAGACCGTCATTTGACCGATGCAATCATTCGCAGTCTGGCGGAACATGATGGCGTAATGGGTATAGTGTTATATAACAGCTTTTTGAGCAACGATTGGCGTTCCGGCGACCCCAAATCCAAAGTGCCGCTCTCAGTTGTCATTGATGCGATGGATTATGTCTGCCAGTTAACCGGCAGCGCGGCACATGTTGGTATCGGAACCGATTTTGATGGGGGCTTTGGTCGCGAAAGCACGCCACAGGGATTGGATACCATTACCGACCTGCTGACGATCGGTGACGCGCTCCGTGAACGCGGCTACGCCGAAAATGACATTGAAGCAATTTTGAGC
>JBGAGR010000361.1:0-5964 GCA_044226645.1 Aggregatilineales bacterium | reverse complement strand
GGTGACAGCACTTCGATAATCACAGTCGGATTGAGCAGGGTATCTAACTCCGAGTCCTCATATCTTCCTTCGCCGCAGACGATAGTCACATCCGGGTAAGTGTACAGCGCCGATGAGTAGGTTTTCACCCGCATATCACCCATAAATATATCGCAAGGGCGTTTTCTCAGTTGCGGATATAGTGCTGCATGGGTACTGCCCACAATACGATTATGATTTTTACTCGCACTAGCCATTGCGAAGATTTCACCGTCGTAGTATTCGTGTTTTTCTTCGCTCTGGCGCTCGAACTTCAGATATGCTTCCGGCGTGACGAACTTGGGATTTGCTGCCATTTTCTGTGTCCCTCTCCTTATGTTGCCAGTATATAACGAAAGCGTGCCGTTCGTCCTGTTTCTCCGGCAGAAGTGATGGTAAAACCTTTTACTTTGTTGGGTTGTTTAGCGCTAAAATGAATTACACTCTATGGTCTTTATGCGACAGGTGATCTTTGATTATGTCCAGTGTTCAGGATGTTGAAGTATTCCAGAAACTGCTTCTCATCAGCCGCCAGTTTGCGGAAAACCGGGAACTTCAAGCCGTCCTCGACTACACCGTTGATACGACTCTAGATTTCCTGAATGCTGAACGGGGTTATCTCATCCTGGTTGATGAAGCCGGCAATCTGGATTTCCGCGTCAAACGCGCGATTAAGGGGATTGACCTGAGTTCGCCGAAGGAAGCTATCAGTCACACGCTGCTGAAGCAGTGCCTCGACCAGCAAAAACCGATGCTGGTATCCAATGCCATGGAAGATGCGCGTCTGGCTGATGCGCTCAGTGTGCGCGCGCTGGATTTACGCTCACTGATGTGCGTGCCGCTGCGATCACAGGGCAAAATATTGGGCGTACTGTATGTTGAAAACCGCTCGATAGAGAACCGCTTTGAGCAGTATCATCTCGAACTGTTGGAACATCTGGCATCGCTGGCGGCTGTGGCGATTCTGAATGCCCAGCTTAATGATGATCTGGAAGCAGAAGTAGCAGCGCGGACGGCGGAATTGCAGGAAACCAACCGGCAGTTGAAAGCGGAAATTGCCGAACGCAAGCATTTCGAGTCCAGTGTCATCCGGTTGGCGCTGGAACATGAACGGCGGGAAGTGCTGGCGATGTTTATCCGCGATGCTTCTCATGAGTTTCGCACCCCCCTGAGCGTTATTCAAACCAATTTGGCTCTGATGGAACGGAATAAAGAATCCACCAGTTTTGAGCGCTATACCAGCAGTGCGAAATATAGCATTCAGGCGATGGTTGAGCTGCTGGAAAAAATGCTGGACATGGTGCGGCTGGATTCGGATGAACTTCAGGTGCATAAACCGATCAGGCTTAACCGGGTCGTGCAGGATGCCCTTGAGAGTCAGGCTAGTTTTGCTCGTGCGTCACAGGTTCAACTGCGAACCGAATTGACGGCGGAAGGATCAGGGGTTATCGGTGATGCCGCCGAGTTCAAAATCGCACTGGAGGAACTGCTGAAAAACGCCATAAAGTTCTCTCCTCCGGGCGGGGAAGTGCTGCTGCGTACTTATAAGCAGGATTCAAGTGTCGTGCTGGAAGTAATTGACAGCGGCGTGGGGATTCCAGATGAATATCTACCGCGTATTTTTGAGCGTTTTTTCCGGGTGGATGATGCTCACAGTACGCGCGGTCTGGGACTCGGTTTGTGCATCGTGCAGCGCATTGTCGAACGACACGGCGGCGAATTGACTGTCGAAAGCGCGGTGGACATCGGTTCCACCTTCCGGATTATGCTGCCCATCCACACCAGGCCGGATACATTGGCCTGAATTGCATCTCCATTTACCGATGATGCACGTCCAGTCGGACGATGGGCTGTATGGCCTAGACTAAATTAAGACATCTGGCCTACGCAAGACAGTTCTCCTACCTCACGAAATAATATTTTATATCGCTTAGGATTCTACTATGGCTACTGATGCTTTTTCAGAGCAGGGAGAATCTATATGAGACTAAAATTTACAATTGGTGGAATTTTTCTGGCGATATTATTCGCCATGCTGAATGTGGTTGGCGCGCAAAGCCCGACTATCGAATGGAAGGCGTGGAACGCGCAAATCACGGCTTATTCGGATAGCTCACAATTAAGCATTGCCGAAACACAGATTATTGATGTAACAGATGGGCAAATCCATGCCGGGGAACGCGATTATTCGCAGCCGGTGGATATTCAAAATGTGTATCTGGCATTCAACGGCGGGTCGCCAGTCGAATTGAGCGAAGGTAATGGGCCGGGTACCTACCAACTGACCAACACCAGTGATGGAGTTCTGTTGGATTATCAACTGCCCAATACAGCGAATGCGGGTGATAGTTTTGCAGTGCAGATCAATTACACCGTCGCCAGCGCTACGAGCGGGCTGATCGATTGGTTCGTCGTGCCGCTTGCCCACGATTTTCCGGTGCAGAGCAGCACGCTGACGATCAATTTCCCGGACGGACAAATGCCGAGTACCGATTTTGTGCGATTGTCGCAGGGCAATGCTATGGTATCAACATCTGGGAACAGCATCATCGTCCAATCGCAGGGTGTGATTCCTGCCAACCAGTCATTTGAAGTACAGCTTCCTTATGGTGCTGGTGTAGGTGAACCGGGTACCAGCGGTAATACAACTAACCCTGTCCAGACTGTTCCTGTGGGCACATCAACGGACAGTTCAGGTGGTTTAGGATCAATACTACCCATCCTGTGTGTGATCGGCGCGGTTTTGCTGCTCGGTGGACGCAGTTTATTGGGCGGTTTGCTGGGTGGACTCGGTGGCAGTCTCCTCGGTGGTCGTTCGGGCGGCTCGTCTCGTAATCCAACCAGCAGTCCTTTTGGCGGGAATTCCCCAACTCGTGGTTTTCGTGACAGCCCGAACCAGAACCGTGAAATTCCTCCGGTGCAGGGTGACAAACGTTCCGGTGGCGGCGCACAATTCAAATAAGGCGGGATGATGAAACAACAACGACGATTTTCGCTGCTGGCACGTCCTTTCGTTATCGCCGCGCTGATCCTGCTGCCTGTGTTGCAAACACAGGCAGCCACTACGCTCCAGTACGGCGAACCGGCTGACGCGAGTCTCAATGCGGGAGAGCAGATCGAGTATTCATTTTCGGGCAGGACGGGCGATAAACCCGTGATTACCATGAACAGTCACGGGGGCGAGATGCTCCCGTATGTCGCGTTGTATGATCCGCAAGGTCATTTGATTGGTGAGGACAGCAACAGCGGCTCGAAAGGCAATGCCCTGCTCAAAGGCGTTGTGCTGCCAGCGGACGGTATTTATAGTGTGGCGGCGGTCAATAGGGCGCAAAGCGGCAGCGGTGAGTTTGTGCTGGTGATTAATGAGGAAAAACAGCGCATTTTCTTCGATGGAACCCCTATTGATGAGACATCCGGTGTACAGAATTACCAGTTATCGCAGCCCTGGGATCATACCAATATCACCTATCAGATTATCAACACGCTGCGCCAGTTTAATGCACAGGATGTGAAAGCGGTTATCGCACAGGCATTTCAGTCGTGGGCAAGTTCATCCCCGCTGACTTTCACGGAGGTTAACGGTCAAGCGGATATTAACATCCAATTTGCGCCAATCGACGGAAGCGCGAATATTCTGGGCGAAACTTGTCCACCCTATAACCCTTGCGATTCAGGGAGTGTCACGTTCGATGATGGTGAAAACTGGACGCTGACCAATCCGCAATATTATGATGATATTTCGCTGCTGGGGGTTGCCAGCCACGAACTGGGACACGCTATCGGGATGCTGCATACGGACGACCCCAACGCGCTGATGTATCCCGAATACAGTCCCTATGTGTTGCAGCCCACACAGGATGATGTGGCTGGACTTCAGCGCTTATATGGCGCAGGGGGTTCGGGGCCACTCTCCAATCCTCCATCCTTGCCGGGTGTCGCTCCAGCGAATAATGGTCAGATGCAGGTGAGCGGTCAGCTTGATGACCAGCATTACACGCATTTCTGGGACTTTGATGTGGTGGCGGGTGATACGGTGACTATCACCATGGCGGCAGCTTCCGGCGATCTGGATTCGTTCCTGGTGCTGCTGGATGGCAACAACAATGTGCTGGCGTTCGACGATGATTCGGGCGGTGGTAAAAATGCTGAATTAGGGTATCTGCAATTCCCACAGTCTGGAACCTATACCGTTGTGGCGACACGCTTCGCTCAGGCGCAAGGCTATACCAACGGAACTTACACCCTGAGTATCGAATACGATGTAGGCGATGGCACTGCTGTAGCAGGAAATTCAAATAATCCTGCTCCACCCGTGAGTGGAACGGGTTCGGTCAAGGTCAGCAGCGGGGATAGGTCGCAGCTTCCGAGTCTGGAAGGCGCGTTGCAGAGCGGTTTCGCCAACAGCGCCGCTCCCGGCAAACAGGAGCGCAGCGGCACTGTGAGCAGTGCGCAATCCTATGCATGGACACAAACATGGTGCGCTACGGATGCGCAAACGCTCTCAGACAATCTCGCGGCTATGGACTTTGCCTTCGCGGTGAATGGTGAGCCTGTTGACTCATCGCTCATTACCCAGAATAAGGCGACACAAAGTGGGTTAAGCTGCGCCGAATTTGGCGTGGTGCTATCGAGTTGGACAGCCGGGAATGTCACGCTGACGGCGACCATGACCGTCAAGGACGCTGTGTTTGATGGTCAAACCATTTATTCGGCTGGTGAGTATATCTACCAATACGATATTCAGGTGACGGCATGAACAAAAAGCAGCAGCGTAATGTTCTCAATTTTCTCAAAGGGCGTGAGAAGCAGATAAAATACAAATTTCTGCCGGGTTATCGGCGTAAAGCATACATTCCGATGGCTCCACGCCCCTATGAAACGGTTGCGGGTGAATATGTGTGCAGCGAGGAAACCGACCATATGTATCTTTACATTGGTGGTGATCCTTGCTAGAATCAAATCAGGCGAGAAATCGCCCTACACGGGGGTGAACTAGTTTCGACAGGGGAGGCTGGGTCCGTACTGCAAGCCGTGGCGCTTAACCACGTTAAAATGAGCAAGGCATTAACTGCCAACACTAACACATACGCTCTTCAGGCAGCCTAAGGCTCGCTAAAGAGTGCTGACCTTGCGAGGTCAGCCGTCCGCCTTGATCGTCGCAGTCCGGTTGAGATAGCGGGCGTAAACAAAGATTTGCGTGCTGTTTGCTGACACCGATAAAGCAAACTTAAGAGACATCGGGTAGTCGTCGGCATACCTCGCCAATCAGGGCTACCGGCGATGAAAATAAAGGATTGGATAAGCTTGTAGACGTGCGTACTTGAATCCTTTGGACTCGAGCTGCGACGCTCGACACCTCCATTTGTAATAATATATCAAACAGTAACAATCCTGCTGAAAAGTGGGATTGTTGCTTTCTAGCACCTGGCGCAAGGCTCGTTTTTGAGCGCCTTTTCCCTTCCTTGCTCACATGCCATTACCATTACTTTATGGTGGAAAGCTTGCTCTCGGCAATAAAAATACACTATAGTATTGCGTAGACCGGGTATGTGTGGAGGAGGGAAGTCAGATGACCTCACGTTCGGATAAAAACCGAAAGTCAAAACCTGTTGTTCGACAGCCGGAGCCGCGCGAGGATGATCATCTACAGAACAGCGCCGCACCTGATCTTCTGCACAATACTTCTGAACAGGCTGTTCCAGCGCTCACCCCCCAGACGATTCTGCGTTTGCAGCGGGTGATTGGCAATCAGGCCGTGCAGCGTTTGCTGGTGAAACGCGGTCTGCAAAAACAGGAACCCCCTGCGCCACAGCCTGCACTCGGCTCCACCGCGCTGCAACTGCGCCGCCAGATCATGGGCGCTCCCAATTCCCGGCTGCTGATTCAACGCGCTCCGGTCAAGACCTGGGCGGGTGAATGGGACACCAATAAATATAACATCGTGAA
>JBGAGR010000013.1:0-55718 GCA_044226645.1 Aggregatilineales bacterium | reverse complement strand
GCAGCCGCCCCGCTCCCCGAATTGGATGTGATTACCCCGGATAATGTCCATCGGCTGGAACTACTCAAGGAAATCCCGAATAAGGATTGCTTCGTCGAGAATGTCTCCATCAGTGCTGATAACCGCTACATCGCCACATCAGGCAGCGACACAGTTCAGGTGTGGGATGTGAACACAGGTGAACGCATCGCGCAGTTGGACGATTTCTGCAATGGCGGTCAAACTGGCACAAATGCCGTGTTCAGTCCCACCGAGCCGCTTCTAGCCTATGAAACTTATGATGGCAAGCAGTCACAGGTGATATTGTGGGACGCTGAAACGCAGACAGTACGCCGCACACTGGACGGTGAGTATGTTCCGCTGGCTTTTAGTCCGAATGGCAAGTTACTGGCGACACTGGGCAGATTGGAGTCACCCTGCCCCTTTAAGGGCTATTTTGCTCAGGTAAGAGATGATGTTATTGACCAGTGTTCAACGGTAAAAGTCTGGGATGTAGCCAGCGGAAAGTTGAAAGTAACCGTTTCGGGCTATACAGCGTTAACCTACTTTGCGACCTTTACCTCGGATAGCAAATTTGTCGAATTCGGCTACCACGCGGAAGTTCTCTCCTGGGATGTAGCTACCGGAAAGTTAGCCTCGGACTTCCTATATCCTTCTCAGGATGTGTCGGACGAGATAGTTGATATTGGTGTACATCAGGATATTTCATGTCTTGCATTTAAGGGCAATATTGTGATGTCCACTGGGCCGGATCGGCCTGCGCATTATGGAGATGGTCACACTGCGCCAAACACCGTTCAATGCCTGAATGGGATAGCAATTCTTGGCGAGGAAGATGGCACCCTGGAAGCGATTATTCCATCTGCCCATTTTACATCCAGAACAAAATCGCTCTTAATCCTCAACGCGCATTCTAATCGCGTTGTGGCTCTCGATTTGAGTCTGGATGGCAAGTTACTGGTATCGGGGAGCTTTGATGACCCCATCCGCATCTGGGGTGTGAAGGGCGGCAAAGATGCACCACCACCAACCGCGACCCTCACACCAACGCCACGTCCAAGCGATTTACCGCGTGGTGATGCTTCCAATCTGGTACATTATGAACCAATTAGGCGCGATAATGTAAGCAGGATACAGCAGGTCAATGTGCTGAATCAGGATAATGGTGTGAATGATCTGGCCTACAGCCCGGACGGAACCCTGCTGGCAATGATGGAGACTGACGACCATCTTGTCATCTGGGATTTGGCTGCGCAGACACTTTATAAGCAAATTAAAACTTCGGGTCAGAGTCTTGCCTACAGCCCGGACGGAAAATTGATTGCCGTCGGCGATTCAAGCGATAACGTTCCGGTAACGTTGTGGGATGTAGGAACCGGGGAGCAGGGAATTCAACTGCCCTATGATCCGAACGATCACTTATTCAATTATGGGGATACGGGTGATGTAGCTTTTTCATCCGATGGACAAGAATTAGCTGCCGTATATCTCCGTGAGCCTATAGAAAATGATGTCGATGAAATTTTCGCCAGTTACACCCGATGGAATCTGGATACACAGTCCATTATTGATGATGCGCCTTCGTTTGTTTGGGATAATATAACCGGACGATCATATGAGGTTCAAAGAGCCGTTTTCAGTCCCGATGCACAATTCGCCGCTTACAGCATGATTGATTATGGCTGGGGGTTGCTCATCGGAGATGGGTATGAATATTACTCCGACGAAAATCTAAAGACCGATGTTCTCGCCTTCTCGCCGGATAGTAAAACACTGCTGCTCAGTGTTACGCCTCGTAGCCATGATTCACCGTATCTGGTTTGGTGGGACGTTGCGGGCAAGATAGAAAAATTCCGTGTCAACAATGGCTTTGGCAATATCCAAAGTGCTGCTTTCAGCCCGGATGGGAATTTAGTGGCGCTTGGCACGTCTAGCGGAACAACCTACCTCCTGGATGCAGCTACTGGGGAAGCCCTGTTTGAACTCGGCTGGCATACCAAACCGATTAGCAGTTTGGCCTTCAGTCCGAACGGTGAAATACTGGCAACAGGAAGTCTTGACCAAACTGTCCGCTTCTGGGCAGTATCGGATGATGGACAGGGCACGGGGCTGACTCCATCGCCAACACCAACCGCAACCAATACCCCGACTGCAACACCCACCCCGCAGCCAGAAGCTTGCCGGGGAGCACCTGTGCCGCGTCTGGTGATTGGTGAGCAGGGGCGTGTGCTGGATGACGACCCATCTCCGATTAACATGCGTGCTGGTGCAGCCCGTTCCTTCGAAATTGTCATCAAAGTGCCTGCCGGAGCAGTATTTGATGTCCTCGCTGGCCCGGAATGTGCCGATGGTTACTTCTGGTTTCAGATTGATTATCAGGGAACACAGGGCTGGATCGCGGAAGGTGACAGCACCAGCTATTTCACCGAGCCGTATCCATAGGTTTATTCCTATTGTGCAAAGGGGTAAAGCGATTCCCGATTTGCCCCTTTGCGTCTTTGCTTCTTCGTGTCTTTGCGTTAAAAAATCTTATCCCCGGTTAGAACATTCATACCGAAAAGTTTACCAAAAGGTAACCCTTTTACATCCAATCTGCGCTACCCTGTATCTACGTAAACATCCTTCTGGAGACTATCGACTTGGAACGAGGAACGGCTTTGACTCAGGACTTAGCACTCAGCATTCAGGACTTTCAACACAAGCAGCGCGTGACGCAGCGCCGTTTGAGGGAGAAAAAGCAGTGGCGCAGCGCCATTTCCCCTCGCGCAGCGCACCCCCTCCCCCCACCTTCACGCTGCGTCAATGCCGACGGCGGCAAAATACAGGGGGTTTTTGCCGCCACACCCCCCACCTGTTCGGCGGCAAAAACCGGAAACGGGTAACGCTCTGTCAACTGATGACTGTGAACTATCGACTTGAAAATGAAAATCAGAAACAAGAAGAACAAATAAGAAAATAGTGCGGCATTTCAAGCCTGCGGCAATGCGGCATTTGGGACATAAATGGACATTCATTCTCCCAAAAGTGCGGCATTTGGGACATAAAGTGGACATTCAAATGCCGCACCGACATGAATGTCCGGACAACAAAGGCGACATTTCCCCTTGCAAATGTCGCCGGGGCGACAACATCCGACATAAAACGACAATTCTTTTTTACGAACAACTAAAAACTAACAACTTATAACAAAAATGGGCGATCTCACGATCACCCACTTTGAACTCGGAACTGGGAACTTGGAACTGCTTTCAGCTTACTTCGCGTAATCCACCGCGCGGGTTTCGCGGATCACCTGCACCTTGATCTGACCGGGATACTGCATGGTCTCCTCGATCTTCCGGGCAATGTCCCGCGCCAGTTGCAGCGACTTGTAATCATCAATCGAGTCAGGCCGCACGATGATACGCACTTCGCGTCCGGCTTGCAGCGCGTAACTTTGTTCCACGCCTTCGAAGCTGTTGGCGATTTCTTCCAGCGTCTTCACCCGCTTGATGTAGGTCTCCAGGCTCTCACGTCGAGCGCCGGGACGAGCGCCGGAAATCGCGTCGGCCGCTTCCACGATGTACGCTTCCACGTACTCCTGCTCAACTTCGTGGTGATGGCTGGCGATGCAGTTGATGATCCTGGCGTTTACGCCGTAGCGCTTGGCGAAATCGGCACCGATGATGGCGTGTGTTCCTTCGACTTCGTGGTCAATCGCTTTCCCGATGTCGTGGAGCAGACCGCCCGCTTTCGCCAGTTGGACATCCGCGCCCAACTCCGCCGCGATCATCCCGGCGATGTGCGCCGTTTCAATCGAGTGCGAATGCTGGTTCTGTCCATAGCTGGTGCGGAACTTCAAACGTCCCAGCAGTTTCAGCACTTCAGGATGCAGGCCGGGAATGCCGGTTTCATAAGCTGCCCGTTCGCCTTCTTCGCGGATGGTCAGTTCAACTTCCGCCTTGGCATCCTCAACCAATTTCTCAATCCGCGCCGGGTGAATACGTCCGTCTACGACCAGTTTCGCCAGCGCCCGTTTCGCCACTTCACGTCGCACCGGGTCAAAACTGCTGATCGTCACGGCTTCCGGCGTATCATCCACGACTACATCCACGCCTGTGGCCTGTTCGAACGCCCGGATGTTACGACCATTGCGCCCGATGATGCGCCCCTTCATCTCATCACTTGGGAGGGGAACCACACTCACGGCGATTTCGCTGACGTGTTCCGAAGCCAATCGCTGTACCGCCAGCGCGATAACATCTCGCGCCCGGTTATCCGCTTCCTCACGCGCTTCCGCCTCGACCTGCCGGATGATACGCGCCATATCGCTGCGTGCATCCTGCTCAACAGCCGCGAGGAGTTCTGTTTTACCTTCATCAATCGTCATCTGCGCGATGCGTTGCAGTTCTTCCAAACGCTGCTGTTCGAGCTTTTGCAGATCATTCTGCTGCTTGTCCATCTTGCTCTGACGCTTGTTCAGGTTTTGCTCGCGCTGTTCCAGCCGTTCCAGGCGCTTATCCAGGTCTTCACGGCGGTTCTGAAGCCGCTCATCTTCCTTGTCGAGTTCACGCCGACGGCGAATGGTCGCCTGCTCATTCTCCTCGATAATCACGCGGGCTTTTTCTTCGGCATCCTTCAACGTGCTTTGCGCTTTAGCCTGTGCCTCAGTCGTGATCGTTTTCGCTTCCTGCTCCGCCATATTGTGGCGGTTTCTGCCCTGCGCGTTCTGGTAATAATTGAGCGCGTACACGCCAATGCCTGTGCCTGCCAGTAACGCCACTAAGGCGACTAAGATAACACCCACACCATCCATGGTTATTCCTCTTCATCGTCTGTCGTCCGGTTGAAATAGGGTGTGTCCTGCGCTTCGAATTCCTCGATCAAACGCCTGACCACATCCTGGGTGGTGCTGTATGAAAAGCCTCTCCGCTGTAAGAAAGTGCCCATTTTGGTCTGAAATTCGCGCTGTGTCAGCCCGCTTAAGCGCCGGGTTCGGGTTAAAGCGGCCTGATAAGCCAGTTCCGCTTCATCCGATTCTTCCAGCACCTCGTCGATGACCGTATCTGAAACGCCTTTTTGGCGCAGTTCCTGGCGCAGTGCCCGGTGACTCACCGGCTTGAATTCATTTCGATTGCGCAGCCAAAAACGCGCGAACGCTTCATCATCCAGATACCCCATCGCTGTAAGCCGAGCGACAGCCGCGTCGATGACCTCTGCGGGATGGTCTTTCTCAGCCAGATTCCGACGCACTTCCTGCGTACTCCGAGGTCGGTAGCTCATAAAATGAGCCGCGCTGTCCACCACCTGGAGAACAGCATCTTCACCGCGCAGCGCAGCTACTTCAGCATCGGAAAGGACTTGTCCCTTATGCAGTCGTGCCGCTTCGATCAGGCTTAAACCGAAGGCAAATTCGCCGTCCAGATAAATGTTGACGCGGTTTTTATTCCGTTTTTGCACTTCAAGCGCGGTGATTTTGCCCACCAGCCAGACCTCATAAAAAGCAAACAGCCGCAGTCCAATAAATGAAACCACGGCTGGGCATTCATGCTCAGTTGAGAACGGTTAATATGTCTGCGCCGCACGCGAGGGCGAGTTCGATGTTTCTGTTAGGGGCAGATACAGGTTGTCCTTATCCATCGAATCGGCGGGCTAATTTCCACCTTTTTCATGACAATACCACGTATGTGTGGTTTCGATTAGCCTTTTTCGGGTCGGCGTTCATTTCACATCCACCCAAACTGAGGGCGGGATTGCTTCCAAATCTGTCGTTCTGCAACGTTTAACCGTGGTTTTATCATATGATTACAACACCACTAAACCTATTATGCATGATTTGTCAGAAATACACAAGAAGTTGAGTAAACTTCAAGATTCCTGCGTATAACGCTCTAAGATTTGCTGGGCGGCTTCCAGTAATTCCAAGCGTCGATCCTGGGGAATTTCCTTGCTGATGAGGTAATGTTCCAACAGTTCAGCCGGGGTTAGCCCTTCAGGACTGCCACCCAACTGCGCCCGGAGCGGTTGGTCAACCTGCTTGCGAATGGAGGCCAGTTGGTAGATGCCAGCCTGTTTAAGCTGGTCGCGGACAGTATTTTCATTCAGGCGCGTTTCGGTTTCCGGCGAAAGCTGGACATTCATGCGCACCACCGCGTCGGTCAGGTCATGACGTTTGATGAGTTTCAAAATCTGCTCGGTGGGATTGGAAGCCGTGCGCAGATCAGCCGAAAGGGTCACAAAGGGACGGGCATTGAGCGGGATAAATTCCCAGCGCGTGTTGTTGCGTTCGAGTTCGACCCAGCAAAAGCCTTTGGGATCGCCTTCTTCGCCAAAGTCGATGCGTTCCATACTGCCACTGTAGACAACAGGCGGAACCCCTTCGCGCCCCTGCGTCAAATTCTGGTGTTTGTGGATATGTCCCAGAGCGACATAATCCCAGCGCGGGTCTGCCAGCGATGACGGCAGTACGGCGACATCACGCCCCAGCATGATCCCGCGTTCACTGCCGACAACGGCTCCACTTACCGTAAAATGTCCTGTGAGCAAGCGGGGCATATCCAGCGAATCGACCTGCTCAGCCATTTCATCGAGGATGCGGGTGAGGACGGTTTGCAACAAGGCATCGGTTTCGCCAATGGTCAATCCGGCAGAGCGCTCATCTTCCAGAATGCGTGATCGAATCGGATAGGGTGCAGCGCCTACAGCCACCCGACCGCGTTTGGTATCGATCTCGTGAATCAGATATTCGGAGGCGACCAGCACATTGGGAACCCGGAGCGTTTCGTAAATTTCGATGCTGGAGGCTTTGAGCATGGTGGGTGGCAGATCATGATTCCCGACCAGCATGACCGTCGGCGCGAGGTCGGATAAGTCGCGGATGCGGTGGGCAAATTCGCGCTGATAGGTCGGGAAAATTACCAGATCGACATCATTTTCCCGCGCGTAGTCGATCATTTCATCGAGACGATGGAGGAAATCGACCACACGACTGCTCAGTCCCGTTTGGGGGTCGGTTTTGCCATAATTTTCCATGCCGACGTGAATATCGGCAAAGTGTAGTACGCGAATCGGTTCAGTCACGAATTGGAAGCCTCGGTCTGTAACTTTTCACCTGCATAGGCTACCACGATTTTTTCACGCGGGATGCCTGCTTCGACCAGCGATTCGAACAACGGGCGATCTGTCTTGTCCTCGTCAATAACCACTGTATCGCCCACAATGCGCGCCATCATCATCACATTTGGTTCATGGATAAAGGGGTGGTCGTCGTCTGGAACGATGATGATACTGTAAACATGCTGCCGAGAATCTTCGAGGAAAAAACCCTTCGCTTTAAAATCACGGACATTATTGTATTCACTCACTTCGTGGCGAACGATGTCATCTATTCGATCCATTGTTTCACCTGTTCCTCATCCAGATTCACAACTACCAACTTTATTTTACTCTGGCTGATGGTGTAACGCACAGTCTGGCATCCTGTGGCAGAAATAGCGGCAGAATGGCGAGGGAGGATTCCCCTCAAAATGATGGCGGTGGCGACAGTGACAAAGGATAGTTCCAAGTTCTCAGTTCCTAGTTCGTAGTAAAAACGAGCCGCTGCCGTAATACTAAGTGCTGAGTGGTGGAAATGGCGCGAAATGGCAATCATAAATCGGTTTTTGCGAGGGAGCGAATGGTGGAATTGGTGGTGAAACGGTGAGGGGAGCTTTCCCCGTAAAAGCTGATGGCGTTGGTTGACCGCCAATGGCTCAGCGTTAGAAAATGGTTTCGCGGCGGCGGCGGATATTTTTGCTGCCGCTGTTGCCGCCATTCCGCCAGGGAGAACTTCCCTCAAAAGTATTGCCGCTGCTGCGATGGCGGGAAGGGTAGTTCCACGTGCTGAGTTCCGAGTCAAGCTGCCAGTGACCCGTTTCCCGTTCGTGGCTGCCGCCGATATGCCGGGGGTGACGGCAGCCGCGCTTTCCCCGTGAGTGGCAGCCATCGGCAGCCGCCGGACATTGAGCAGCGTGAAAGTGGGAGGAGGGGGGCACGCTGCGCGAGGGGAAACGGCGCTGCGCCATTGTTTATTCTCCCTCAAACGACGCTGCGTCACGCGCTGCGTGTGTTGAAAGTCCTGAGTCAAAGCTGTTCCTTGTTCCTGGTCAATAGTCCGTTGAAGGATGTTTATGTAGATACAGGGTAGCGCAAATCGAATGGAATAGGGCTACCTTTTGGTAAACTTTTCGGTATGAATGTTCTAACCGGGGGATAGGGTTTTTTAACGTAGAGTGGCTATGAACTGCGTACACACCGGAAGATGAAAATTGAACCACCGAGAATCCGAGGACACCGAGAGATTCATTTTCAGAGCAGGTTCAGAGATTCAGTCCCCCAGGGAGGCTGCACACAGCAACAGAGGGGGTAATGCAAAGGTGCAAAGTAACCCCTCTGTGCTAAATGTGGTGAGAGCCAATCACGCTCTAGCGATTTGGCTCGGTGAAATAACTGGTGCTATCGCCTTCAGCGACCCAGCCCTGTGTTCCCTGATAATCGATCTGAAACCAGAAATAACCATCAGCGCATTCCGGGCCAGCGATGACATCGAACACTGCTCCGGCAGGCACTTTCAGGACAATATCGAAGGAACGGGCTGCGCCACTGCGCATGTTAATCGGAGATGGGTCGTCATCCAACACACGCCCCTGTTCGCCGACTACCAGACGCGGCACTGGCGCTCCACGACAGGCTTCCGGCTGCGGCGTAGGCGTAATCGTTGGTGTAGGTGTAATGGTCGGAGTAGCTGTTGCAGTCGGTGTATCCGTTGGCAACGGAGTCGGAGATGGTGTCAGCCCGATGCCATCGCCCGTATCGGATACTGCCCAAAAGCGCACCGTGCCGTCAAAACTGGATGTCACCAGCATGTCGCCATTCGGGCTGAAAACAAGGTCTGAAATACCACTGGTATGCCATCCGAGGATTGAAAGCAGTTCTCCTGTTGAACTATCCATCAGATACGTTTCCCCATTTTTTGTGCCGAGTGCAACAATTGAAGAATCGCGACTGAAAGCAGCACTTTCCAGACGACCCCAATTATGATTAATGTGGAGTTTTTCGATACCGTGTTGAATATCCCACAACACCATATAGGACGGATTGGCCTTATTTGGGGCAAAACCATAACTCTCATCTGAATCATAGTTCAGAATCAGTGTATTTCCGTCAGGGCTGAATGCCAGTACATCAACAATGTAATTGCTCCGCAAGTCATGAAATTCATTCTGCTCACCGTATAATCCCCATCCAAACTCGGCTTCTGCATAAGCCTCAACGCTTGAATCCGGGCTTATGACCGCGCTGGTATCCAGGCCTTGTCCCACATCTACGATTTTTTGCGTCGTTAAATCCCATCGAATGAAAGCGGGTAAGGTTAATGAATACAATAAGGCGATTGACAATTCTTGCCCATCACTGGAAAAAATCAGATCACCAGCAACATTACCATCATCAGGAGCGGGTTTAAATGGATATTCCAAATCCGCACTTTGCTGATCTGTCTGAACATCCCAGATCGTCAGTGGGACAGGTGACAATCTACTCCAAATGGCGATACTTTTACCGTCTGGACTGAAAGCTACTTTATCGCCATTAAGGTCAATCTGTCTGTAAATCTCCCATGTGGTCACATCCCAGAGTGTTATATGCTGCGAACCCGCAACAACCAGCAAGGTTCCATCCGAGCTGAAGGCGGCATCATGCACATAATCATCCCCGGCATCCAACACGGCTATCTGTTGCAGGCGATGACTATTTTGTAGTGTAATTTCGGGAAGTGGGGATGAGGCATCCTGCGCAAAGGTTGGCAGCAGCGCGAGGAAAATGATCCCTAAAATGATTATCAGCGCCGTTTTCAACATGGCTTTTCCCCCAAAAATTAGAATCAGAAAAGGCTGTTAGACCCTTCATGACTCTTACCATATTTTGGCGAAAAGCGGAAATAGACTAAACGGGCGGCGAGTTCGGCGACAAGTATGATATTGTCGATTTGGTGGAGCGGGTGAGGGTAGAGATGGTGAAAATCGTGTGGTTGATCGCGACGCTGCCTTTGAGCGAGTCGTGAGATTCAAAACGAGCCATATTACCGATTATTCCGGCGGCTGGCTCCCTCAAAGTCGCGGTTCTTCCTGTAAAGGCTGTTTTTGTCTGTTTATCAGGTACGGTTTTTCAAATCCTGAAGGGGAAAACAAAAAAGACGACCTGCTGGTCGTCCATGCCCATGAAAATGACTTCACCCTCAATCTCGCGTATGCTCGAGTCACCGCTCGACGTTCGAAGCGGGTGTAAAACAAAGGGTGAAGTCAACGGGCCAGGGAAGTTATGAAAGTCTCTGAACTAGAATTTCAGGTCTTTGGCCCACTCGTCAATTTGCTTGTTGGCTTGTTCTTTGGCGATGCCGTACTTCTCCTGGAGTTTTCCAGCCAGAATTTCACGGTTGCCATTGATTTCCAGGAGTTCGTCATCGGTCAACTTACCCCATTTTTGCTTGATGTCGCCACTGAATTGTTTCCACTTGCCCGCGACTTGTTCCCACTGTGTACTCTTAATCATCGTTACAATTTCCTTCTACTAGCTATATCAGTCGTTTCAAAATCAGCATCCTGATGGCTGCTGTTCACAATCATGCGTGTTAGATTCTGCCACTGCGACGGGTCACGAAATTATAGACAATGACGATTACCGCCAGCACCAGGAGCAGGTGTACCAATCCGCCGCCGATGCCGCCGATGAGACCCAACGCCCACAATACCAAGAGCACTAAAACAAATGTCCATAACATAGAAACACTCTCCTTTTGGTTTTACTGAAAATCTATTACGGGTAGTCCACAGGTGCGTGATCTACAACCTGAGCATTTGAACGGATGATGGTTCGGAAACGCTTTTATCCATCTCGGTAGGCCGAACCGTCAGACTTTATGGAACGGAGGATTAGCCGTTTTCAAATCTCCCACTGTTAACCGATGGTGGTTAAGCGCTTTTACGGGAGCTTAAATTCAGTATAGGGCTTAAATCTGGTCGAAACACCCACCCAGAGGTGGATAACAGCCTAGCCCGTAAGAAGCATCTTTTGCTTATTCAGGGAGATGGGGTAGAGCGGGTTAGCGTCCGGCGAGTTCGTCCAGCAGCCATGCGTGATCGGTGATAATCCGCGCGATAGTCTGCATGTCGTGGGCGGCATCCTGTTCAGGCGTAGGGGCTGTGGGTGCGGTGGGAATCCAGGCGGCGAAATGGGTGGGGTCAAGCTTGCCTTCCGCCATGTCGATGATTTTGTCGAGTGCTTCCTGCGGCTGCCATGTGACGCGCAGGCCGTTGGTTTCCAGCATGAAAATCGCGGCGATGGCGGCGGTGCGTTTGTTGCCGTCGGCAAAAGGGTGATTTCGGGCGATGGAGTGCAATAACGCGGCGGCTTTTTCCTGCGGCGTGGGGTAGGCATCTTCGCCAAAAACGGTCTGCTGTGGACGGGCTGCGGCGGCTTCCAGCAAGCCCATATCGCGGACTTTGCGTTTGCCATCCACGATGGTGTGGATTTTTTCGTCGCTGTGCAACTGCTCGTTGATGTAAACCAGCTCGTCGATGGTGAGAAAGCGCACTACAGGCGTGGTGTGTTCAGCCAGCCAGGCAGCGATGGCGGGAACATCGTGGCGATTCTGGGCGATTGCCAGAACGAAATCGTAAATTTGTGATTCCGTCCATGTTGGCTGCATTCCGTTGCGATGCAAAAATTCTGTCGTGACACGGGTGGCGGCGCGTTTGTTGCCGTCGAAAAACAGATGGTGTGCGGCGAGAGAGTGCATGAGCGCGGCGGCCTTTTCCAGCAGCGTCGGATAGGCTTCCTGTCCGAAATGATGCAGGGCAGGTCGCGCGGCGGCAGAACGCAGCAGATGCCGTTCGCGCACATCGGGTTCACGTCCGATGGCTTCGTGCGCCAGATTATAAATTTCAACCGGGGTCAGATAATGGGTGGAGTCAGTCATCCTGATGTTGTAGTTCCAACAGCCCTTCTGTCATTTTGGTCAATTCACCCACTGATTCTTTCAACTGGTTCATATACTTGTCATGATTTTCGGGCTGACCATGTTCGAGCAGATACAGTCCCAGATTGAGGGCGGTTATTGAGCCGCGCAGGTCATGAACGGTATGCATCATTTGTGCCGCTTTTTCGCGATCTTCCTGCACCAGGCGTTCGTGTTCCGCCAGCAATTCGCCCAGATGCATTTCCAGTGTGAGGGTCAATTCAGACGGGATTACATTCAGTAAAGTTGATGGCATGGTGATTATACCTTCAAGGCGCTAATTTCATTACAGCGCTTCATTCTTGTATTACGATCTCTATAACAGCGAGCCTCATTATACGAGATTCATATATGACCAGTCAAAGGAAAATTTCGTGAAAATGGACTCCTACAAAACATCTACGGGGTCGATGTCGATGTGCCAGGTACGCTGGATGTCGAGGCCACGCAGGACAGCGGCGGGGTCTGTGCCGCGCAGGAGGAGATGCCAGCGATAGACTTTATTGACACGGCTGAAAAAGCAGGGCGCAGGGCCGATGATTTCGATGCCGGTCAGGTTGAGCTTCTTGAGACGTGTGCGGAGCACATTGGCGGCATTTTCGGCATCAGTTCGGGCGCGGACTTCACTTTCATCACGAAAAATGATTCGGGCGAGGCGGCGGAAGGGTGGATAACCCATATCACGGCGGTAAGCGATTTCGCGTTCGTAGAAGCCGGAAAAATCGTGTTTGGAGGCGGCGCGGACAGCATAATGATCGGGCTGGTAGGTTTGCAGGATGACTCGCCCACCGAGCAAGCCGCGTCCAGCGCGTCCGGCGACCTGGGTGAGCAACTGGAAAGAGCGTTCCCCGGCGCGGAAATCGGGCATGTTTAAGCCCTCATCAGCGCTGACTACGCCAACGAGCGTCACAAGCGGTAAATCCAAGCCTTTGGCGACCATCTGTGTACCAATGAGAATATCAGCTTTGTGATCGGTGAAGCGCTGCAAAAAGAGTTCGTGAGTCTCCGGGCTGCCAGCGGTATCAGCATCCCAGCGCAAGAGGCGTGTGCCGGGGAAATGTTCGATGACGGCCTGCTCGATTTGCTGCGTACCTGCCCCGAAATATTTGACGCGCAGTGAGCCGCAGTTCGGGCAGGTGGTGGGCTGTGCGCCGCTGTAGCCGCAGCGATGACAGCGCAGGGCTTCTCCGCTGCGGTGGTAAGTCAGGGGGGTATCGCAGCGGGGGCAGGAAGCGACATAGCCACAGTCCCGGCAGAAAACATAGGTCGCCGAGCCGCGTCGATTCAAAAAGAGGATAGCTTGCTCACGACGATGCAGCGTTTCCGAGATGGCATCCTGTAAATCACGGCTGAAGATGCTGGTGTTGCCGGATTTGAGTTCGGAGCGCATATCGACGACCTGCACGGGCGGGAGATCAATCGCCATTGCGTCCTCAGCACGAGCAGGATAATAGCGGGAATTCACGCCTTCACGCTCGGATTGTTCGAGAATGCGGATGCGATGCCCCATAATACGGGTGGGCAGGTTCAGCAGTTTGAAATCACCCCGTCCGGCACGATAGACACTTTCCAGATCGGGCGTAGCGCTGCCGAGGATAAGCACACCGTCGTTCTGACGCATGATGAATTCGGCGACATCGGCGGCATGGTATGTTGGTGCTGGCTCGGACTGCTTATAGCTGCTGTCGTGTTCTTCGTCGAGGACAATGAGGCCGACATCCTGCAAGGGTGTGAACAAAGCCGAACGTGTGCCGACGATCACGCTGATTAAGCCTTCACGGGCGCGCCGCCATGTGTCGTAACGTTCGCCTTCGCTCAGGCGGCTGTGGACGATAGCCGTCTGACCGGGGAAACGGGCGGCAACACGGCGAACGGTTTGGGCAGTAAGGGCGATTTCCGGCACGAGGAATATCGCGCCGCGTCCCTGCGCGATGGTTAATTCGATGGCGCGGAGGTAAATCTCGGTTTTGCCGCTGCCCGTGACCCCATGCAGCAGAAATAGGCCGTTGCTCAATTCGGCACTGGCTTTGCCCCAGCCCCATTCCCTGATGCGCTTCTCGACAATTTCCCAGACAGATTCCTGATCGGGTGTGAGGGGCGGGGCGATGCTGGGGACAAAATCACGATTTGCCAGTGAGTCACGCCACGCTGGTTGTTCGCCTAGTAGAATAAGACCTTCTTCCTCCAGACGCTTGAGATCATCCAGCTTCGCGCCAGTTTGCGCATAGAGCCAGCTCACATCCATCGCGCCGGATTCACGCGCCAGCACTTTGAGGATATGGAGCGGGACTTCGGCTTTGCGCAGTTTAATAAGCTCCGCCTCGACGTTTTCTGGCGGGATGTTGAGTGAAACGGTGGGCGGGTCAGCATCACGACGGAGTGTGACCAGTCCATCTTCAGCGAGTTTGTCGAGTGGCGAACGGGTTGTCCCGGCAAGTTCTATAACCTGCTTGATGGTCAGGCGCTCGAAGCGGGAGATGATTTCCAGCAGATCGGCGCGGCGGGATTCGCGTCCCAGATGTCGGGCGACTGCCGGGATTTGGTTGGGATTAATCGCCAGCGCGGCGGTTTGAATCGACTTGGGTTTGACGCGGGGCGGCGTGAGGATGCGTTCAACATCGACCACATTTTCCTTCGCCAGCGAATCGACAGCAGGCCGCCAGTTGATGCCCTGCAAGGCTTTTGCCAGATCGAGGCGATGCCCGGTCATGACTCCGCCGCGTTTGCGTAAGACGGCGATGAGGCGCTGTTCGGCATCGTCCGGGCTGAGAGCATTTTCATCCAGCAGCGTGACACGAATATCGCGTCCACCTGTGAAACCTGGGGGCAACCATAGCCAGAGACAGAGGCCAACCGGGGCGAGATAGCGTTCTGCCATCCAGCGGGCGACAGCGATTTGATGCGGTGTGACGACGGGCAGCGGGTCGAGAATGGCGGTGATGGGTTTGGTCTGCTCAACCGGACTAGTTTCTTCCAGCGCTAAAACGATGCCATGCTGCAAAGCTGTGCCGAAGGCAACCTGCACCAGATGACCGACGAGGAGTTTATCGGTCAATTCAGGCGGGACGTGGTAATGAAAGGTCTGGTTGACGAAGGCGTTGACGGCGATTTCGGCGTATGGCAAGTCGGCAGTCCTCAATCGGGAGTCGATAGTCTCAAGTTTAAAGTCAAAAGTGAAAAGTCGGAAGGTGGGAAGAAAATCTATGCGGAATATCGTTCTGGAAATCAATTTATAATCAAATCAATGAGCATTTTTACAGGAAGAAATTTAGTGATCTACCAGCGCATAACGGGACTACTTAACTATAAGCGTTCAGGATTAGGGGAAGTTCTGGGACTGATTGCCTTTGGTTTCGTCGTACTATTCTTTCTATTAGATGCATTACAACGTCAAATTGCTTCAGCGAAATTTGTTCCGAATCCAAGTGAGACTGTTAATTACTGGTGGGTGGTAGCGATACGCGGCGAGGCTTTTCCCTACATTGCCTTATTACCCGCAACCATTTGTGCTTTCCTGGCTTTTATCGCACTGATTCGGGGATATGCAGCAAGCAGATGGCGCACTTGTGGAATTATGATAACCGCTTTAAGCTGTCTTACGCTCACATGCATTGCATCATTTTCTCTTAGGATGGGCGCGGATTTGACTTATCTCACTCATATTGAGAGTATCCATTTTGGGGAGCATGTTTATCATTTAACAAAGGTAAGCCATCAAAGTGATGGTAACAGCTACTCCACAAACACAGTTTACAAATGTGATGCTTCCGGCGTAAACTGCCAGCCAATACTCAGTGATTTATTTCCAGACCCAACAGTATCCCGGTCACAACATTTTGTGGTGGACGCTGATGCAAATCAGCTATACGTGGAAATCGAGAATGAGCGATTTTTGGTGCGATAGATAGTATCGGGAATGAAGGGCGATTCGCCCCGCAGGGAGGCTGCGCACCGAATCGCCCCTACAAAATACGCCCCATCAATCACGAAATGAGATTGACAGGGTAACCTCCTTAAAGTAGAGCCTTAATCAATATGTCGTAGACGTGCCAGAGGAAGCGTTTGGCGGGGTCAGGCCAACTGCGTCCCGGCAGGATGGGCGGGAATTTAGTGGCGTTGGGTTCGTCGAAGGAATTACTCCAGCCATCACCTGTCCACATTAAATCTGCACCGCCTACGCCGAGGTCTTTGACCAGTCCGGCAGGGTCGTAGCCATTGTTGGAGTACGTATTATCATGAATGAAGTTGTTTTCCGGGATAGCGCCCAGATCGAACACGGTGTCGCGCGGGTAGATCATGTACAGACTGGTGAGTGCCACGCCGAAACTCTTGTTGCCAGAGATGGTATTGCCAAAAATTTCAGTCTGGTCAGCCGTCATCACCATGATTCCGGTTCCGGGCGGGACTTTGGAAACGGTGGAGTTGGGTTTACCGAAATTGTCGTGATTGTTGTTCTCGATGCGGTTGTTATAGACGCGGGTGTTATAACCGACCTTCGAGGGGTTGTTCGGCAGGAGGAAAACGAGAATGCCGCCCGTGTTGTCGTGGGCGTAGTTGTCGTGAACTTCGGCATTGGTGCTGTTTTCGATCTCGATTCCGGTGACGTTGTTGAAGACTTCGTTGTTCTGCACGACGATTGGGCCGCGACTCTGTCCGACATAGATAGCCGCGTCGGCAATGCCGCTGACGATGTTGTTCTCGATGAGAATATCGGTGCTTTCGACAGGATAGAGGCCGTATAAACCCGCATCCTGAATGATCATATCGCGGTAGATGACCCGCTCTGCGCCTGTCGTCAGAACACCATTGCCGATGTAATCCTTGACACCGAAGCCTTCGAGCACGAAATCATCACCTGTGGTGTTGAAGCCATCGCTGAGGGTTTTTTGTCCATCCAGCCAGGGGCGATTGTCGCCATCGACAATGCCTTTGATAGTGATTTTGGGTGTATCGACATAGACGGTTTCGTGATAGACACCGGGTTCAACCATGACGGTATCACCGGGGAGGGCTTGATCGACAGCGGCCTGAATCGATTCGCCGGATTTGACGGTGATGGTTTGCGGGTCACGCGGGGCGGCGGGATCGAATGGCGCAGCGGTGGAGTTTACGACGAGTGAACGGGCGGGATTGTCCTCGTGCGCAACAACTGCCAATCCTGAAGGTACTGAGTCAGGAATGGTGATTAAATCGCTCGGTTCATCCGTGAGTGCGTAGAGAAAGGCAATCAGATCGCTGGTCTGTTGATCGGTGAGCGTGAAACCCTGCAAGAATTCGTCTGGCGCAATATCCACACCGAAAGCGGGGCCACCGCCTTTGGCATAAAATTCGACCACTTCATCCAGTGTTTTGAAAACGCCGTTGTGCATGTAGGGTGCGGTCAGGGCGACATTGCGCAGGCTGGGTGTGCGGAAAGCGCGGGTCGAATCCGGGCCATTGACGATTTCGACCTGTCCAAGATCGGGTTCGGCAGGATTTTTATCCGGTACGCCGAGGACATTGAAGGTGTAGTTGGAGAAAGTCGGCCAGGAATGGCATTCGAAGCAGCGGGTTTGGGCACTGCGGAAGACATTGAAGCCGCGCCGCTGGGCAGGAGTGAGAGCATTGGTATCCCCGGCAGCGAAACGATCAAAAGCAGAATTTTTGCTGACGAGGGTACGCTCGAAGGCGGCGATGGCGTGAGAGACGTTATCGACGGTGACACCATCGCTAAAAGCATCGTCAAACATCTGCTTGTATTCGGGGATGACCTGCAACTGCGCGACTAAATCCGTTGGATCAGCCGCCATTTCCTTCTCGTTGGTGAGCGGGACGAGCATTTGCTCCTCTAATGATTTGGCACGCCCGTCCCAGAAGTAGCTGGTGGCGTAGGCGACATCCCAGAGCGAAGGGGTGTTGCGGCGGAGTTCATCGCCATGCGCGTTTTCGGCAACCTGCTTGCCATCGGCAAAACCCATATCGGGATGGTGGCAGCTTGCACAGGAAAGGTCATCATTGGCAGAGAGAATGGGATCATAAAAGAGAACTTTTCCAAGTGCGGCCTGTTTGGGATCAGCAGCGGGAATTTCCGGCCATGAGGCTTGCAGACCTGTGACCGCCTGGGCGTTCTGACGTGCGCCGCCACCCTGCTGGTCGAGCGGAATCGGTGTATCTTCCGGGGCAGGTATGAAGCTGAAGGCGGCGACAATAATACAGATAAAAACCAGTGGAATGCCGAGCAGCCAGCGGAGCCAGCGTCGGCGGGGTTTGGGGGTGGGTTGTGTGGTCATAAAATTTCCTCGTTCAATATCAATGTTCTATTTCTACCATTGGGAAAAAGTATAACCTGTTCACGCAGCTAAAGGCTAGGAAAGTGCTGATCCCAATATTCGGAGTATTCCCTCCCGGTAGAATAAGCCCAATACTTCGTAAGGGATAAATCAAAAAGGACATCCGTGGATGCCCTCTCTGAACTGAAACAAGGCTTAGCGTGAATTTTCACCCCAGACCAAAATGGGCATATTCACCACAACACCGGGTTGTTCGATGACCAATTCACCTGCATCCGCCGCTACCTGGATATCGGCTACACTCATCAACTCACGCGGTTCACTGCCCTCTTGCCATGTCACAAGGTTGACAGCACGCAAAGGGGTATAAGCTTCTTCACCTGGCACACTATCAAATACATCCGGTTGGAAACCGAGAGGCCCCATACTTTCGATACCATTGGTGAACACATAAACATTACCGAGTAATTCGGCAGGAATTTTAGCAAGGCTTGAAACGGTCAATACATCAGGCCCCATCATTTCGGTCAGAACATTCGCCACACCCTCATCAGAGGCTTCTGGATGGATGAAATAGACAACTTCACCATCATAATATGCCATCGCCATAGGCGCGAGGTCATTAACTGAATAGCCTGTATCCATTTCCATTGCCATACCATCCATAACTTCTTCAGTCGGTTCTGGTGTAGCTTCTTGAGCCTGTACACTACCCCATAACATGCCAAACACAGCGGCAACGACCAGGAGGAAACCAAATTTATGTTGTTTGTTCATTTTGAAACTCTCCATAACTTCTCTTGGTATATATACCCCTACGGGTATATGTTATTATTTTCATCGCGAAAGATATTCTGAGAAAGTGACATTCAGACTATATTAAGTTGATGAAGATCAGGTAATCGAATTTAATATCATATACATTGTTTGATGTGATTAGCTTGCTGCCTGGCGCGAGAGCCGGAGCAGCATTCGCCCGGTGATGTACCCGTATAAAGCTGTACCTGTCAAGATTCCGATGGGGAGCGGCGGCAAAATGGGCATGAGGCTTAAGAGTCCGCATACACCACCTGCTGCGGCACAGGCGGCTATCCACCAACGGGCAGAATCGCTGATGTGATTTTGCAGCACATAAGATTGACCGATGCCGACTCCACTGCCGATGAGCGCACCCATGATGATAGCGGCGAAACTGCCGAGCACTGATGCGCCCATGCTGGCGAGAAAGAGAAATACGCCGATAAAATAGGCTGGAAGGGTGGCGACTGCTGCGCCGATGAAGCTGTAGCCAATCCAGCGGCGGTTGATCTGATAGGGCTGGCGCAGGATGTACCACTGTGCGGCTCCAATACAGGCTCCGGCGAAACCGCCGATGAGGCAGACCAGCGGAAAGCAGATGGTTGGTAGATTGGGCAGACGGATGAGATAGCCCCCGGCGATGAGTCCGACTGTCCAGCCAGCCATGTTGGCGACGATCCAGCGGAGCAGGAGGCTTTCTTCCAATTTATCGCGTATAAAATCCATAGAGCCGTTTAGCGTGAAAAGTTCAAAGTCAAAAGTGTAGCATACCAGAGGGCGGGTAATCCGGCGAGCATCTGCTCATTGACGTAAGGGCGGGAAGTGTTCTACACTACGAACAAAAGTTCATTAGTGGGTAAACGCCTGTGAACGCTTTTGTACACTACCTGCCGCCTGAATTACGCCGCATTGTATGGCGCGAACATACGCTGGATGGCAAGCTGCTGCTGTTTGACCGAGACAGCGGCTTGAATGTGCTGCTGGAGGGCGAAGAAACCGCGCATTATCAGCGAATTGCACCGCGCACACTGCTCATTGCCATCACGAATGCCTGTAATCTGACTTGCGAGTTTTGCTACCGTGATCTTGAGTCTCGGAGTTTGTGGCGCTATGAGACATTGATGGAATTCTGCCGCGCGGCGAGTGAGTGGGGTGTACTAGAAGTGGCTTTCGGCGGCGGAGAGCCGATGCTGTTCCCGCGATGGGCGGATTTCATCAACGAGCTGTACGAAACCAGTCCGCTTTGTGTCAATTTCACCACCAATGGAATGCTGCTGACGGACGATTTTCTGCGGCAAATCGCGGGGAAATACGGAAATATCCGTGTGTCGCTGTATGAGGATAATCACTGGGAGCAGACTATTGCGCTGCTGGTGAACAATCAGGCGCGGTTCGGAGTCAACTGGCTGATTACGCTGGATGAGGTGGCGGGGATTGAGCAGAAATTCGCCAAACTGCTGGCGTTGGGCGTGCGCGATTTTCTGCTGCTGAGTTACAAGGGGGCGGATGCGGAAATGCATCTGAAGCCGGAGCAGATGCGCGAACTGGCAGCGTTTCTGAATAAGATTCATACCCAATTGGGTGAACTGGTGCAGTTAAAGCTGGATGTGTGCTGGGGGGACAGTTTGGCGGATGTGCCGCGTCTATTCACGGAAGCGGACTGCGGCGCGGGAGATGATTTCCTGTCGATTACCAGCGATAAGCATGTGAAAGCCTGCTCATTCCAACAGACACAGACGGGAATCGCGTTCGAGACGCTGGATGATGTGCGGCGAATCTGGGAGCAGCAGCGTATGGCGCGACAGGCAGCGCTGATTGGCGGCTGTGCGCGCCTACCGAATCGGGGGCTGAAGGAGGGAGGAATGAACAGTGCGTATATCAGTCTGGCAGCAATTCAGTAGTAATCACAGCGGTGGGTTTTCTGTCATCGGTCAATTCAAAATAGTGGAAGAAGCGGAAAAAGCTCATCTTATCATCCAAGACATACTTACTGTCGTTGGCGAATACTATCGTAATCATCCTGAGCTTGAGGAGGAGCTTCAAGAATCCGGTATGCTTGAATTTCTGACCCCACCCGAAGAAAGTTTTGCAAAGCAGTATGGCTTGACCAACTGGGATTTCAGCCTTGACTGGGCAGCGGGAGGTGAATTATCTCGTTACCATAATCTCGTTTTTCTAGACTCTTTCGTTGAAACCTGGCTCGATATACAACCATTTGATGATTTGCTTCGTAAGCTCGGCGCTCAATTAGAGCAGAAGTTTTATGGCGACACGGGATCACAACAGAAAACTGAACCCGTTGTAAGTTTGACCTGTAGTGCCCCAAGTGAGACCAGGGCAGCAGAAATAGTTTCAGAACTGAGTTTCTCTGAAGTCTATTCTGATGGTCATATACACCCTTTGGTAAAACTATCCAGCGAACCTGTTCCCTACAATGGAGCGATCTCTAATTCTGGCTCTAAAGTTGTGTGCAAAGACATCGAAATGCACACGTTTGGGGGAAGAGCGCATCAACATCGCGTTGTCGGTGTCGCCGAATTCCTAGCTAAACTTGTGGCCTATCTTGAATCGCAGGGGTGCAAGGATTTCGCATTTTCGATCAGTGGAATACCCTATCACTAGAGGACACTGATATGCACATCTCCATCTGGCGGCAGTTCAGCAGCAACAACAGCGCAAATTTTGTTGTTGTGGGGGAATTTCAGACACCACAACAGGCTCAGGAAGCAAATGAAGAAATTCTGCATCTGCTGCGCGGCATTGCTGAATGGTATGAACGCCCCGAAAATGATGCCATTCGCAGGAAAATTGGCCCACCTAACCGTCTGGATACACCGCTGACACCGATTGAGGAATCCTACCGTACCAAATACGACATTGAGTGGGGTGATCCAATTGATTGGGCTATCATTTCCAGCGATATACATGAAGCTGTTGAAATAGTCGATCATCTCCTCATTGTGTCCAATATTCCACTGCGCTACAGTACTTTGTCCTGTCACCCAATTAATGTTCTTTTGGAACGACTTGGCGCTCACGCCTGGTGTGATTTTGATTGGGGGGAACATGCGAAGGTATCCGTCATGAGTGTAACTGCTGATGAGGCAACACTCACCCGAATCCATCAACTAATCAAAGACGATGTGATTATTGACTCTGAAAGCAACACCCGTATCCATGTTGATAAAGTCGAGCGTAAAGGGGAGCAGCTTTTCTTCTATGGTGTATCGCTCATTGCCCTTGCGGATTTAGCTAATTATCTGAAAAAGCAGGGTTTTCACGATATTCAATATGCATTCGAGCAAGTGACGTGAGGTAGCACTCATGCGTGTTTCAATCTGGCGGCAGTTCAGCAACAATCACAGTGCCGATTTCACGGTCGTTGGGCAGTTTGAGTCGGCAGAATGGGCGGAATTGGTAGGACAAGAACTGCGTGAGATGCTGCGGACTATTGGCGCGTGGTGGGAAACGAAGGGGGATTGGAAAGCGCAGGAAGCTGTGGATAAGCAGTTACGACAAGCGGGAGAACTTGCACCGCCTGAAAAAGTATTTGAAGCAAAATATGGCGTTGGCTGGACACAGTATCCCGGAAATAGTCAGCGCTACCCGCTGGATTGGGTTACTTTTCAAGGGGCGGCTGAGGGGGTTCAGGTCTATCGAAATCTGGTTTTTGTCAGTCCACCGGGCAATACGTGGGCGGGCGCAAGACCATTTGATGTGATTATAGAGAAACTTGGGGGACAGGCGGCAAGCGATGTTGAAGATGACCAGGCGGAATTGGTGGTGACATTATCTTTTAACGTACAGGATGAAGCCACAGCAGAGTCGATGGTGCAGCGTATGGCTAAACTAGAAGGTTTTCCGAGTCCTTTCGTGTCAATCCCCGGTCGCGGTACGCCTACTCCTGGTATTATCGAGCGTGATGGTAAACGGATAACCATCCGGAATCTATGGCTGCATGACATTGAGTACACATTCAGCGAATTGTCCGAGGATGATTATTTATGATGCGTGTTTCGATCTGGCAGCAATTTAGCAGTAACCACAGTGCGAAGTGAGGAGCGAGGTTTATGGTCTACTCCGATGCTTTTGTCAAACATGCCAGCACAGGGCCATTTCCGGGGCGCGTTGACCCCTGGGCAGAAATTGGGCACTATTTTCACCAGATTCACGGTTTGATGATTGATCATCTGATTACCCAACTGCACCCTGAATTGGTCAAAATGGGTTATATCATCGGCAAAGAAGCCAGTCTGCAAATTGCGGAAGGACGCGAGCCGGATATTTTTGTGCAGCGTGCGATGAATGCTCCACTCCCAAGCCAGCGGTGGGACTATGCCCTAGCTGCATCAGAAATATTGGCGGAAGCAGGGGAAATCTTTGAAATGGATGTGGACATGGAAGCAATTCATATCAAAGAGCATGAAAATGGACGATTGGTGACGGTTGTAGAAATTATTTCACCCAACAACAAGACCAAACCAGAGGGAATGAACGATTATCGTGCCCGACGAGAACGACTGGTGTTGGAGCGTAATGTTAATATTGTCGAGATTGATTTAACCCGCTCGATAAAGCGCCTGGTCAATGACTCGTTGGCAGCAGCTTATGCTTACCACGTGGCTATCTACTTACCCGGCGCATCGCCTCATCTGGTTGGTATAAACTATGGACAGCCCCTTAAGCGTATTGCTCTCCCTTTACGAGCTGAAGTTGCTCCTATAGAGTTGCAGAGGGCTTATGATTATGCTTATCAACTCGTGACGATTGCTGCACAGATAGAACAAGATAATCGCTACTCAGAAGACGAATTACCTTTCCCATCCCTATTGATGGAGGCACAACGCCATGAAGCGCTAGAAGCGGTACAAAAGTGGCGTGAAACCTTGAACAAACTCAGATCGGAGCAAGCATGATTGAAGTGAATGTGGAATTTGAAGTGGATGATCGCCCGATGACACCGGAAGAGGTCGAGGATGAGTATGTGGCGGAGATGTTGCATTATACGGGTGAGCAGATTCAAGCCGATGTGCAGCATAAGCTGGGTGAAATGACCTGCGACGAACATGGCGGACATCCGCGTGTGACCGTGACCAGCGTTTATTCGACAGATACGCAGCAGATGGAGCTTTCGTATCATGTCGATACGTGCTGTCAACAGTTATTACTGCGTACTGTGCAGGCGCTGAATCATTAGAAAACAGTTATTGGTTTTTAGTGGTTAGTTGTTGGTAAAAACCAAGTCAAATCGTGTCAGAAAGTATGCATCCGGTTAATCATCAGCGGCAGAGGATGAAGCAGTGGACGCGGGGGCGGGTTCGTCACGGGCGCTGAGGTCACGTTCGACACTCTGGATGCTCTCGCCTTTGAGCAAACGCTGGGTGGCTTCGTTATAGGTCGCGCCTAAATCATCGGCATTCGCTCCGGCGGTTTCGGCTACCTGCTGGAACATCTTACCGACTTCCCGCGAGTTTCCCCCGTCCAACACGGAGAGCATTTCTTTCGAGGACAATTGGCTGAGATCACGCGCAGTTTTCTGGATGGCGACGCGCTTGATGCGGCGGGCGACATCGACACTCTGGCAGTGGGGGCAGGTTTGTGGCACGTCGGGGTCATAATCCTTAATGGATTTGAAGAAGAGGGCGAACGTGCGCCCACAGGTATTGCAGCGGTAATCGTAACTCGGCATAATTCCTCAGATAGTCACCAGTCTCCAGTTACCAGCTACCAGCTACCAGCAGGAGAATGCTTCGTAACCAGCAAGTGAGAGACATCTCGCAATGTGTGCCCATTATAATCGAAAGTTTCTCTGTAATGAATGATCTACCGTCCGACAAACAGCCATCTGTAGAACCGCCCCGTAAACGACATCCGCTGGAAAGTCTGCCTGCTGCACCAGCCGCCGGAGAGCCTCCGCGACAACGAGTCAATTTGCGCATCCCTTCTGTGACCCCGAATGTGACTTACATTCTGATTGCGATTAATGTCGCGATTTTCTTGCTGCGGGCGTTTTCGCGCCAGCTTGACAGCCAATTGTTTATCTGGGGCGCGATTCATCCGCCGGATGTGCTCATCAAAGGTGAGTATTACCGCCTGTTCACCGGAATGTTCCTGCACGCCGGGATATTTGATCCACTGGGGAACTACGAATTGGGTTTCAGCAGCCATTTGATTTTCAATATGTATGCCCTGTACGCAGTCGGTTCCTCGATGGAGCGGCTGTTTGGTCATGCACGCTTTCTGATTATTTATCTCATGGGCGGTCTGACTGGTTCGCTGCTGACCACTATTCTCAGTTCGAGCGATATTTACTCACTGGGAGCTTCCGGCGCGATATTTTCGATCATCGGCGCGGAATTCGTCTATCTGTATCATCACCGCAAGCTGATGGGTGCGGCGGGGTTGGCGCGGCGGCGCAGCCTGATTATTTTCGCAGCTATGACGCTGGTGGGTGGATTGCTTTCCAACCTGCCAGGGAGCGTCATCCAAATTGATAACTGGGGGCATATCGGCGGGTTAATCGGCGGATTGGTTCTGTCATGGTTTATCTGCCCGATTTTGAATTTACGGGCGCATCCTGACCATCCCGGTGAAATTTTGGGTGAGGATATTAACCCTTTAAACCGACGCTACTGGGTGGTATCGGTGTATGGGACGGCGCTGGTGATTGTCCTGTTTGTGGCGGTCTACATCGCGAGACACTAGCCTTGAAGCGACACAGCCAATCCTGAATCGCATTGGAGCAAAACACCTCATCGGCACTCAGGATTGGTTGTGATTTTTGCCCTAACCTTACGAATTGTTACCTGATAATCAGGAAAAAACAGGTGAAAGGTTTGTGTATAGTTCGTAATAGTTAGGGACATCAAACCAATTTGCAGCGCCAGCCACCGCGATTTTTGGATACGATATATCGTGTCCCTACAGCATACACAGTAAGTGGAAACTACAGCCCGTATAAAAATTAGGCGTGTTCGTTCCAGATTTTCCATAAGATAAGCCAGAAAAGACCCAAAATTATGAATAGTTATCAACCGCTTGCTGAAGTCCGAAAAACACTCAAAGTTAAATGGTACCGGACGAAAATTGATCCCAACAAGCTTAAAGAATTATCCGAACGCAGTGATGCACAGGCATGGTTTCAGGCGGGTGGGCATTTTGCACTCTTTCTTCTGACAGGAGCAATCGTCTACACCTGCTGGTCACAGCAACTCTGGCTGGCCTTTTTGATCGCGCTCTTTTTTCATGGAACTGTCACCAGCTTTTTTGTGGGTGTTGCACCGCACGAACTCGGTCACGGTTCAGTATTTGAAACCAAGTGGCTCAATAAAGTTTTCTTATATCTGTTCAGCCTGCTGGGATGGTGGGACCCCTTTGACTACGCCAGCAGCCATACCTATCACCACCGCTATACACTGCATCCTGAGGGAGATCGGGAAAATTTGCTGCCGCTTGAGCCAAGCCTGCGCTCGACGTTTGTGCTACAACTGTTTACGGTTAATCTGCTGACACAGCGCGGACGCACTTTCGGGAAGGGCGGACTGCTTTCGACCATCTGGGTGACTATTCTGGGGGCGTTTGGTCGTGTCGGTGATTTAGATATTCCCATCAACGAATGGATTCAATCGCTGCATGATGACCAACCGGAAGAATATCGCAAGTCGATCTGGTGGTCACGTTTCCTGCTTGTCTTTCACGGAGCCGTCACGGTTATTTCGTTGTTAAGCGGATACTGGGTCTTTATTTTGATTATCCCGGTCGCACCATTCATCGCCAATTGGCTGTCGTATCTGGTCGGTTTACCACAACACTGCGGGCTGATGGAAAATGTCCCGGATTTTCGTAAGAGTGTGCGTTCGATGAAATTAGACCCGGTTTCCGAGTTCCTGTACTGGCGGATGAACTGGCACACCGAACATCATATGTACGCGGGTGTTCCCTGTTACAACCTCAAGAGCCTGTATCATGAGATTGCCCATGATATGCCGGAACCGCGTTCGCTGGTGGGTGCATGGAAAGAAATGCGTGAAGCATGGAATCGCCAGAAAGTTGATCCGGCTTATGTGTTTGATACGCCTCTGCCGCCCACAGCGAAACCTGTCGCTACGGCTGATACTAAAACTGTAGATGGTGAGACTGACAACCCATTGGAAAGTTCAATCGGTGATTTAGCGCCACAGGGATTGAGCGAGTAGGCCTGGACTGTCGTTCTGTACATTTATGCGGTCATCAAGGCGATCATTTTAATCAGCATTATGCTGCGGGAACACCTGCTGCATCTTTTCAAGGGTTTTCTGAGTTTGTTCCAACTGCCAGCGGAGCAGGGCTAACTGTTGGGCGTTCTCTTTATTTTCCTGCGTCAGGCGCGTGAGAACGGTGGAGAAATGCAGCAGGATAAATAGAACGAACACTACGGCAACCAGAAATAAGGCGCTGGGCGGATAGTAGATGCCAACCAGATTCGCCAATGTGTCCAGCAGGGGACGCGAGACGCTGAGTACAAGCAGGGCGAGCGCCGTTGCCAGCCAGAGCAGTGAATATTCCTCGCGCAGTTTGCGGCGGCGTACCAGTTCGATAATGAACACCAGCGCTCCAATAGAGGCAATCAGCCCAAAAATCATAGCCCGGTCAAGCATGAGGAATATCTCCAAGATAGTGTCAGTTAGTTGTTAGTTTTTAGTGATTAGTTATTAGTGGTTCGGAAGAAGCCATCAATGACTACAAACTAAAACCGAAGACTGCTGATTATTCAAAATGTGTTTTTAGCTATTTTCGCTCAAAAGACGCAAAATTCACATTCTCAGCAACAAAAAAGGCGATCATCCAATGTGATCGCCCTCGGATAAGCGAAAGTCGGTGATGCGGTTAGCCTGCGGGATGGGAAGAAGCGCTCCAATGGGCGTGTTTCTGCCCGGTGAGCACGATACATTCCGCCAGACTGGCATCATCACAATCCATGATGTCCTCCAGCAGGCGTTTCATGCTCTCGATATTTCGCAGCAGTGCGTCCATTTCCTTAAGTTTGCGGTCTGCCAATTCGTGCCAGTCTGCGCCGCCAGCTTCAGAGTCGAGGGCATTGTTGAGTAATATGCCGAGTTCCGCCAGCGTGAATCCGGCCTGCTGTCCGGTCTGGATCAACGCCAAGCGCTGCAACACACTCTCGTCATACTGCCTGCGTCCACTGATGCGCCGTGTCGGATGCAGGAGGCCAATTTCCTCATAGTAACGTAGAGCCGATGGGCGAACCCCGGTCTGCTGTGTCACCTGACTGATACTCATTTCCGCCATCGAATTTCACCTCTTGACCTCAAGTGAACTTGAGCTGCTACAGTATATATTGAGGCCTCGAAACTGTGAAATCATACGTTTGTGAAAGGGAAATCCGCATGAGTCACCTGACATTTGAAGTCACTGAGCAGAATTTTGCGACGGATGTCCTGGCATCCGCTTTGCCCGTGTTGGTCGAGTTTACGGCGGACTGGTGTCCACCCTGTAAGATGCTGGCTCCCATCGTCCATGAAATCGCCCGAAAATATGAAGGCAAACTGCGTGTCGGTATGCTGGATGCTGATGCTCAGACGGAGATCGTTCAGCAGTACGGGGTAATGGGACTGCCTACCATGATTCTGTTTGTGGGCGGCACGCCTGTCGCGAATATGGTTGGCTATATGCCGCGCGAACGCATTGAGGGCAAACTCCTGCCGCATCTGACGATGGAAAACGCCTGAAATAACTACATATAAAAAAGGGCGCTTCGCGAAGCGCCCCTACGATCATTTATCGGATGCAGCACTTAGTACGCGCCTTTGCTCAACAGCACAGCAGGGATGGTTTGCAGGATGATTTGCAAATCCAGCCAGATGGAGTAGTTGCGGATGTAGCGCATATCGAGGCGGACACGTTCTTCGTAGGTGAGTTCACTGCGGCCTGTGACCTGCCATAGGCCAGTGATACCGGGCTTGACAGTATGCAGGTTCAAGCCCCAATTGCCATATTTTTCGACTTCTTCCAGCGTAATCATACGGGGGCCGACGATGCTCATCTCGCCGCGCAGGACGTTGAGCAACTGCGGCAGTTCATCGACGCTGGTTTTACGCAAAAATCCGCCGATGCGGGTGATGCGCGGGTCGTTCTTGAGTTTGTAATACTGGTTAAATTCCTCACGGGCTTCCGGGTCGCGTGCCAGCAAATCCGCCAGCACTTCTTTGGAATTGACGACCATCGTGCGGAATTTGAAGGCATCGAATTCCTTGCCACCGACACCGACCACGCGGCGGCGGTAGATGATAGGGCCGGGGTCGGTCATTTTCATGTAGATGGCGATGGCGAGGAAGAAGGGTGAGAGCGCCAGCAGTCCCATAATCGCGCCGAAATAGTCGAGCGCGGCTTTGGCGACAATGTTCATACCCGTCAGGCGGACACGGTTGACGCTGACCATTGGGACGCTGCCGACATCCTGCACTTTTACGCCTGTCGTGAGGATTTCATACATGCCGGACGAGAGCCACATGGAAATATCTTCCGAGTTGACAAAGCGGCGGAACAAGTCGAGCAGGTTATCACGCTGGACACCGCTGGTTGCCACGATGAGCCGTTCGACACCGAAGCGGGCGCATAATTTCTCGGCCTGCGCGGTTGTGCCATGTACGACGATACCGGGCAGGATTTCTTCACCGGGATGAATGTTGTCATCCAGAAAGCCAATGATGTTGACTCCGGCGACGCGCGAACTGATGAGTTGTTCGGCGATGGCGACACCTTCGGCGTTGGCTCCGACAATATAGGCAGGAGCCATAAAATGTCCGTTCTGGCGCAGGGCATAAATGACACGACGGGCGATGAAGCGCTCGGAAAAGATCAGAAAGATTGAGACTGCCCAGGCGATCAGTACCCACGCGCGGGAAACGACCAATGATGGGTCAAGATAAGCGGCGATGACGACGATCATGATACCGGCAGTACAGGAGTTAAAGGCGTTGGCATATTCCTGCAAGCCGCCGAAGATGACCGCAGGATCGTACATGCGGAAGATATAAAAGATGGCTAACCAGACCGGAATGAGCAGATAGGCAAAGCCGGAATAGTAAATGCGGTCTGAGAAGCCCTGTGGATCGAAAACCCCGGTGGTCAGATCACCAAAACGGATGCTGTAGGCGATCATGAAGGTGAAGCCAATTATAAAGGTGTCCGCTGCTAATAAACCGATACGTACCGCCCGAAGTTTGGTGTTGCTGTTCTTGCGGATCGAATTGAGAACATCCGCCGGATTGAGCGTGGCTGCTGAGGCATCCGATTTCGGATTAATTATCTGCGTCGTACTCATCAATCATTACTCCAACTTCAGGTCAGACGACCTGATAGGAACTGGCTTCTATGGCTTTCTGGTACAGGGTTTCCAGCAGTTCCGCGGCGTGGTTCCAGGTATGATAGGTTTCCACGTACTTACGTCCTGCCGTCCCAATTTGTTCCCGTTTCTCGGCTGAACCGAGTAGACTTAAAATATGGTATGCCACTTCTTCACTATTGTCACCCACCAGAATGTCATACCCACTGCGTGTTTTCAGCGCTGAATTGGCCTGCGACGAACAGACAACCGGGGTTTTCATCGCCATTGCTTCGAGGACTTTATTCTGGATTCCCACGCCGTAGCGGACGGTACTGATGGCGACAGCGGCTTCTGCCAGATAAGGGCGCATATCCGGTACAGAACCTGTTACGGTGATGTTGGGAATTTGTCCTAATATCTGTACAGATGGAGCTGGATCTTTGCCGACAATGTAAAGCTGGGCATTGGGCTGTTCTTTCCAGACCAGCGGCATAATTTTTTCGACCAAATCTTCAACCGCCGCAATGTTGGCGTGGTAGCTCATTTTCCCGGTAAAGACCAGCCGTAAGGGATTGCGTTCGACAGGCTGTGGGGCGAAGTAATCCAGATCGACACCGTTGGGGACAACCGTGATGCGTTCGGAGTCGCTGCCGAGATCGACTAGCGCCTGTCGATCTGCCGCGCTGGTTACGGCAACCTGCGGGAAACGTGCCGTCAATTTACCCTCAAAGCGTTTGGTGCGTTCGAGGTCGAGCATCGCCATCAAACGGCTTTTCATGCTGGGCGCGTCCTGCAAAACTTTGCCGAACAGTAGGGAAATGCTGTCTACCGAGTCAAAAACAACAGGCAGATTGCCTATCGCCTCTGTCAACATCACACCGCGTAAATGCTCGACATGAGCAGCATCATATTTGTTGGAAGCCAAACGCGCCTGAAGGCGTTGGGTGAATTCCGGTGAACGGGAATAATAAGCCTGCACGGGGTAGCTGGTGGGCAGCGCCAACAGACCGTTGAGGAGCGTCTGTGTCCGACCATGCGGGATGATTTCGACTTCTTCGCACCAGTGGCGTAACTGTGACAGCGCTTCACCTTCATCACCGGGCGGCTGCAAAGCCATGAGCGTGACCTGATGCCCCCGCTGGACTAATGCGCGCAAGATATTATAGGGGCGTACCCGAATCAATGAGGGGATGTAGGGCGAGACGAACAAAATCCGCATAGTGATAACCAGAATTTACCTTTAGCCTATTTACACGCTATGATTTCGACGTTACAGGCAACTAAAAATCAACCGTTTCGTTATATCGACGCAGATTTAGCGCTTTGTCCCGTAGGGGAGGGTAAGAATGACTGGGGGATTCTTTGAAAGCCCTCACCCCCGACCCCTCTCCCAACCGGCGAGTACGCCTAGGCGAGGGGTGAAAAGACAAGATTTCACGGGATTTAGTGCTTATTTGAGCGTTCACTTTTAAGTGTATTACTACCGTTTTTCGTAAATTGCATCTAACGGTTTGCAAGCCTGACGGTAGTCATAGGCCTGCTCGGCAGTGTGCCGCCCGTTCTGTGTGATCTTTTGATTTAAAGCCGCATCTTTCAACAGTTTGGCGGTGGCATCGGCAAAAGCCTGCGGCTCATCGGCGATCAAAATATCCTTGTCATTGGTGACAGCGATGCCTTCACAGCCAACGGTTGTGCTGACCATTGGGATGCCCTGCGAGAGCGCATTGAGGATTTTGACGCGCATTCCCCCACCTGCCCGGAGCGGCACGACCATCATGCTGGAGTCGCGCAAATACGGCACTGGGTCATCGACATAACCCGTGACAGTGAGTGAAGGGTCACTGGTGGCACGTTCGGTGATGCTGGCAGGTGGACGCGCTCCAATCAGGGTGCAGCGCACGTCGGGAACCTGCTGTTTGACCAGCGGATAAATCTCGTCCAAGAACCAGTTAATCCCGTCAATGTTGGGCGGCCAGTACATCGTTCCGATGTGGACAATGTGTGGCGCACTCGGTTTGCGTTGGATAAAAGCCTGCTCGTCGGTATCAATAGCGATGGGGATGACGGTCATATCCTCACGCGCTCCGGCTTCGACCAACCAGCGTCTATCTTCTTCCGTTACCGCCAGCACCGCATCGAAGTTACGGCACAAGCCGCCTTCATACTTCTTCAGTAAAGGCCAATCGCGCATGAGTATATATTTCATCGGATTGGTGTAGGGCTGTGTTTCTGACAGGCGTTTGTAGAGCACCCAGAGCGCATTGTGCAGATCGAGCACTTTGCGGCTGTTAGTGAAGGGCAGCGCATACTGTCCCATATTCAACTGGTCGGCATGGACGACATCAAATTGGGTGGTGGCAGCCAATTCACGCAGCGCGGCGTGCATTTCGGCACGTTCATCGCGCAGCATCATCCAGGGCTGTCCGTTCAGCAGGCTTTTGCCGAGAAAGCCCAGATCACGCACCGGAGAACGGGAAATCGGAACCGTGACGACCTTCTTGCAAAGGGTCTCCAGATGGCGGATATATTCGGGTTTGTCGGTGTCACGCACGAAGGAGGCCAGCGTGACATCGTATTTTTCCGCCAGATACTTGAGGACATAGTAAGTTTTTACTTTTGGCCCGCTGTCTGGTGGGTAGGGAAGTACCTGGGTCAATAAAAGAACTTGCATGATGGCTCTCTCTGTAACTGGTGAAGGATAAGGGATAAAAAATTAGAACATGTTATATGGCTGGACACAACATGTTGTGTCCCTACAATACACCGATTTTCCGCGCGCTGGAAATTACTTGCGCTACGAAATTGCGCCCTGATGCAGCATGTCCGCGACCTGACGGGCATGAACCACTGCGACTTCACTGGTCGGCAACTTGGGATAAGCCTGTCCGGTGTTCGCCAGATATAAACCCGCATAGGGCGTTTTCACGCCGATGTCATTCGCCAATGTGTTGACCGAGTAGACAGGTTCGACATAGCGGGTGCGGCTCACGGCGAAATGGAGGATGGATGCTTCGTTGAAATCTGGAAATATCTGCTTCAAATGGCTCAACCAGGCTTCGCGGATGACTTCATCGGAAACGCCCATCCAATCGTTATCCGGCGCGGTATAACGTGGGAGATAAACGACATGGCGTTCGGGATATTGATGATAGGGTGTTTCAATTATGGTGGCAAACGGATAGGATGGGTCGGTCAGATTGAGTGTCCAGAATGGCGACAGGGGCTTATCCAGAATCATGACCGGGCAAATCAGGCCGAGGTACTTGGCTTTTTCCAACCGCGCCAGATATTCGCTGTCCGCGCCGGGGATGAGCCGGGCGAAGGTCGGTGTGGCGATGGCGGCGACGAGTGTGTCGAACTGCATGATGCCGTTGTTGGTGCGTACCCGCTGTACACGTCCGTCACCGACTTCAATTTCGCGTACACGGACTTCATATTCGATTTTGCCGCCCACTTTGGTGAAGGCATCTGCCAAAGCCTTGATGAGCGAATAGTGACCATGCCGAAGATAGGCGACACGTCCCTGAAGACGTGGCAGAATCCGGACGCTGGACATACGGTTGAGCCACGCCCAGATGTAGGTGGCAGAAACGTTATCGTAGACACCATCAAATTTGGCGGCGAGAAGGGGTCGCCAGATGCGTTCAAAGGATTCCTGACCGCCCGATTGAACTGCCCACTCTTTAACAGGCATGGCATCCAGTTCGCGCCAGTTGGTCTGGAGGCGTGCCTGCACTACCAGCTTACCCAGGCGCAGCCGATCCTGAAATTGGAGCATGGGGAAGGTCAGAAAGTCGCGCAGGTTGGTCATGGGGAAAATATTGTTTTCGTAGACCAGACCGGCTTTGGCGTTCTGGAAAACAATCTCTTTCGAGAGACCCAATTGGTTACATAAATCGTGGATGGCACGATCTGAAGGGAGAATGGTGTGCTGATAACGGGCGACATGCAATCCATCATCAAAACGGAGTTCGCCGTTTAAGCCACCTAATTCACTGCCCTGTTCCAGAAGCGTGACGTTTTCCCCAGCCTTTGCGAGAAAATAGGCCAGGGCAACCCCCATCAAGCCGCCCCCAATAATCCCGACCTGTGGCATTTTTATGGCTTCTTCTTTTGTTCACTGCGGGCGACCACCCAAACGCCCGTGACGATTACAGCGAAACCGAGTACGCGCGGCAGGGTGATGGCTTCATGAAACAGGAATGCGCCACCGATCAGAACAGCCATATAAGTCAAACTGAGGAAGGGATAGGCAAAGCTCAAATCCGCTTTGGAGAGCGCCAGCAACCAGAGCAGGGTGCTGATAAAGAAAATAGCGATTCCCAGGAGCAGTAAGGGATTGGTCGCCATTTTAATGAGGGTATCTGGCGAGAATTGGAGCGCCTGTCCATCGCCGCGCACACTGTTCATACCGGCTTTAAGGGTTAACTGACCCACCGCGCCAAAGGCCACACTGGCGAGTAGAATGCCAATGGATTGCAGATTGCCACTTTTTGCAGGAGCGGGGGACAGCGATTTGTCTTCAACAGCCGAATCAGTTTGAAGTAAGGTCATAATCAGCCTACAATTGTTCGCTAAAAGGACAAGCCTTACCCTATCAAAAACGCCTTACATCCGCCTATCGCTAACGGGACTGATTGAAGAAGCGGAAAATGACAAAAATGATGACACAGAAAAGTCCTGCCGCAAGAATGCCGCCCAACAAAGTCTGGATAGCATAAACATCCTGAGTGGCCAGATAGAGCGCCGATTCGGTCTTGTTTTCCAAAGTTGAAACCGGGGTCGGGGTAGCCTCGAAAGCCTGTAGGAAGGGCGTAAGTGTTGGAAGTGGGGTCTGCGTAGGCTCAAAAGTGGGAGTCGCCGCAAGATCGAATGAACCGGGCAAATGACTGTAAAAGACCTTCAGGATATCTGTATTGGATTTAGGTTTCTCGCCCTCTCTGATACCGCGTGAAAACCATGACAGATGGATGTCGTTCTGAATCCCGACAGTTGCTTTCGGCCATTCCGGCCAATAATCGCGGCTATAAAAAACAGGGTAAGGCCGCGACCAAATTCCTTGCTGAAAAGTCAGATGGTACAGGGTGGGATTTGTACCTTTGTCGGTGGTTGACCCATTGGTTACACCGACCACAAATAAGTGTACAATCCCCAATTTATCGGTAATCAGTTCATAGTCATCCAGCGGCGTATCGTTGATTGGACGGGCGATAAGACCATCTATAGGGGTAGGTGGTGTCCATGTTACGCCACTATCCGAGGAAACCTGATAGTAGATGCGTCGTTCGCCATCCGGCATGTAGCGCCAGACCGCCACGATGCTCTTGTCCCGTGTCTCGGTCATCGCAAGTTGAATGGGGTGCTTGTCGGGAAAGCCGCCCCCATCCAGAATGATGGGGTCAGACCAGGTCAGGCCGCCATCATCGGAATAAACAATCCGAACATCCTGGGCTGATCCTCTACCGACATACCAGTCGAGACCCTCGTCCCAATCAATATAGAGTCTGCCGCTCGGCCCTTCCCGTATATCCATTCGGTCAGAGCCTGTATCCGGCAAAACGGAGAGGGGAACCGGGTCACTCCAGGTTTTACCCTCATCGGTGGAGCGGCGGTAATATAAATCGTGACAGAAACCGCAAATGCTGGCTTCGACCTTGCCACCTCCCAGAGGTGTATTCGTATCTAAACGGGTATCGTAGGCCAGGTGCAAAATGTTATTGCGATCTGCCATCAAGTCAATGTAGTAGCCCGTATTATCAATGGGTTTGACAGGTGCCCAATTCGCAGCGTTTAATGACCCAACAACATAGGTGCTGGTATAGACATGGTAAGTGCCATAGCGCAGTGCAGCAAAAAGTTGGCCGTCAGCCGTGGTCGTGATGCCATTACGAACCGTGAAGCCACCGTCGCCGGTATAAACCACTTCGCCCGGTGGCTGCCACTCGCCATTCACTGGAAGATAGGAATATTTGAGGACATCGTGCTGGCCTGTGTCATCTTCCCTGCTGCCGTACCAGGCGAGATAGGTTGTGCCTTGTACGTCGGTGGTGATGCTTTGCCACCACCCATCATCCAGAATGACAGGGAGTGACCAGTTTTCACGTCCGCTCTGACCCGCAACATAAGGTGTAGGGGATACAAAGAGAAAAGCCAAAGTCCCCAAAACGCAAATTACAATAAGCCGCTTCAACATAGTTGGTAGCTTTCACTGCTTTGTGGCTAAAACGGGGTGGATGTTCTTGTCCTGCTCATCTTTTATCATGTAATAAAAGGCGGCGGTTAATCCGGTCATCATCCAGGGCCAGATGTCATAGTCAATACCCGCTAATCCCTGAGTATAAGGGAACGGTGTTATCCAATCTCCCAGCATCATGATGGCGTAAATCGCCACATTAAAAGCGATCAGGGTATAGCCAAGGCCATGCACGAAGTCATTCTTTCTAGGCAAGATGAAGAATAGCTTCAGTGCGGTATAGCTGGTGGTTAACCAGAAGGCAATAAACATGGTGAAACCATATACCCCGGTTTGTGCCAGAATATCGATGTAATTGTTATGGGAGAGCTGGTACATGTAGCCCTGATAGGTGGAGAAGTAGAATTGATAACCCGCAGGGCCAGTGCCGAACAGGTAATGTCGACTGGTCAGGAGGAGTACCTGATCCCACGCGCCGAGGCGTGTTTCACCAGACACGGTGCTTTCTTCGTCAAGTGTGCTCGTTACAAAGGCTTTCTGGGTGACATAGTAGGTGCCAGCACAGATCAGCAGAACGAGAAACAGGCGGCGTGAGTAGAAAAAGACGAGGATACCACAGACCAACGCCAATGGAAGCCAGCCACTTAACCAGGAAATGCCTTGCACAAACTGGACGAATAACCAGGCTCCCAGAATCGCCAGGAGGACAATGCGCATCTTCCACTTTAACTGATGATTGAAAAGCACCTGTCCCAGTGCCATACCGCCGACCCAGGTTGGAAACTGCGCTTTGGTGTTTAGGATCGGAATGTCTCCTAATCCGACGAAGTGAAATATGACCATGACAGCGCCAAGCCAAATCCATGTCCAGGAAAAAAAGCGGATCATTTTCATTGAGCGGATATGGTTGACAAACAGGAAAAATGTACCCGGCGAAATGAGCAGGACAATAGTGGTCATGATACGCGGAAAGGCTTTGCCATCGAAGACAAACTTTACGTTGCGCTCAACGTATGCATAGCTCCAGAAAAAGGAGATGATGACACCGACCATGAACAGCAGGGCGAAGATATTGGAAGGGGTTGGGCGAACTTCGACTTTACGCTCCACCACAAACATTTTGAATAACCAGAGCACCGCCCAGGCATTCAACAGCAGGAAGGTGAAGGTTATCATCGTCCCTGTTCCTGTGCCGATACCTGTATGCAGCAAAATGGTGATGATAAGCAGCGCGCCGGGGAGCAAATGCATGTTGTAGTACACGATGAAAAAACCAGCCAGCCCTGCAACCACGAGCACCGGGGCAAACCCGACAATCATTTTGGTCATGCCATAGGCATCACGCAGGAGGAAGGTTGATACCAGAGTCATTAAAATGCAGAAGCCCACCAAAACGACCCGAAGCGTGCGATTGTAATAGCGATCCAGGAAGAAGTAGCGCAGCTTGCCGATGATGGTCGCCTGACGTAGAAGACTGGCTATCAATATGACTCCTCCTGCTTTGCTCGATGTTCGTTATTCGTCAGTTTTATCATCTGGAGCAGGTTCACGCAGGGATGCTGCCAGGAGTGCTTCTCGCTGACCGCGTAATTGATCGGCGATTTTGCCAGTCGAGACTTTGCTTTTAGACCTATTGGGTGTCGATTCCTGTGTCAGAGGCGATAAACTGGACGAGCCATTTACCTCTGGCCGGACATAGGTGGCACTGTGACGCGGCAGTTTTTCGATTAGGGCGTTCATCTCGGTTTCGAGAATCCAGCGGCTTCGTCCCCGGCGTTCGATCTTCAGATATCCCATCTTAACCCATTCGTTGATGGTTTGTTCACTGACACCCAGTTGAACGGCTGTGGCAGCTACTGAATACATGCGTATACCGGATTTGCGGTCTACGGTGACATTCTTTTTAAGGTTGAAGCGATTCCTGCCCTGACCAGCAGTCAGGAGTTCGCGACTCAATTGTTCGGGGTTAACTGCCAGCGTCCGGCGATAATAAGGCTGGTTGTAGGTTGAAGTAACCTGGAGGGCGATGCGGTTAAAGACCATGCCGTAAATATTGATGTCTTTACCCTGTGAAAGGGTTTGAAGGGTACGCTGAAAGGCTTTGTAAGTGGTGCGTTGGGCGTGAATGACAATCAGTACGCCGTCGCTCACTTCCGCCATAAATGCAGAGTCCGGCCCACCGATGCTGGGTACAGAGTCCATAACAATAACATCGAATTGCCCCTTGAGCATGGCTACCAGATCGGCAAAACGGGATTTGCTCAGCAGCGAAGCGGGGTCAGCAGTCGAACGTCCTGCCGGTAAAATCGTCAGGTTATCGTAGCCACTTTCCAGCAAGGAGCGCGATAGCAAAACCTGAAGATCGTCACGTCCGGCGAGGATGTCCGACAGTCCCATGATGTTGGGGAGATGGAAATTCTCGTGCAGGTTGCCTTTGCGCATATCGCCATCAATCAGCAGTGTACGCAGGCCGGACTGCGCCCAGACCATTGCCAGATTGGAGGAGGTCACGGTTTTCCCATCACCGGAGTCATAGCTGGTGACGGTAATAACTTTGGGTGGTACATCCCCGGCAGCCAAGACCAGTTTGGCGCGGAGCTGCCGCATCACTTCACTTTCAATTGAAGTGGGGATCGTGACAACGTAAAGGGGCAGTTTGCCGGATGGAACTATGCCGAGTGGCCCCAAGACCTTAACGCCACTGACTTCTTCCAGGTTTTCCTGCCATTGAATGCGATCATCAAAGAAGGCGATGAGGATAATAGTCGCCAGCGCAAGGACAAGACCCGCTACGCCGGATAAAATGACATTGAGAAATGAATTGGTGACCTGAATGGCGTTGGCAGCATCGGCTGAATAAAATATATGCATTTCAGTGCCATTGCCGGTTGCGCTTGCGCTTAAGCCTGCATATAAGGTACGGGTACTGGTCAATGTGGCAGAAATGCGTTCCAGTTCAGCCTGGTTTTGGGCAATATCAACGGCAGAGGTGAGTGTCCCGCCTTTTGCCAGCGTGGCATCGTAATCGGCTTGAAGCTGCGTGATTTGAAGTTGAAGGTTGTGCAGTTGTTCCTGCCGGAAAGCGGCTTCTGGCGATTTTGAATTATTATCACCAACACTGATGATCTGAGTGGCGATGCTGTTGGCAATGGTGGCTGCTTTGACCGGATCGGTATCACCCACTATCACGTTTAAAACGGGTAATTGTTGATCTTCCTGAATGGCGATAAGGTTGTTAAGCTGATCGACGCTGATACCCAGATTGAGTTGATCGATAACGGGCTGAAGAATCTGCGGCTGACGCGATAGTGCACTGTAAATGGTGATGAGGTCGCGCAGGTCGTTAAACGACATTCCGCCCTGCGCCTGATTGACTGCTCCGATGTTGTTACCGAACCAGATTCCGGCCTGGGCGTAATAAATATCAGGCTGTTTGGTACGAATGAAGTACCCCACACCGCCGCCGAGTGCTACGCAGATCAAGATCAGCCACCACCACTTGAAAAGGAGCTTTAGAACAATCTGAAAAGGCGCGGAAATTGATTTCACAGCCCGACTACCTCACTAACTTAGAAAAAGGCTCAGTACAAGCCTATTGTACAATCTAAGAGCTTGAACTAACAAATGCCTAAAGCACATTAGGGGAAAATAAGCCTAGCCTTTGAATCCCCTTTGCTTGAAGTCGGGCTTCGGTGTATGCTGTTGAAGAAGATGATCCTTTTTTTGGAATGAGGAGTTGGAGTGAAGATGCGATTCAATAAGGGGTCTACAGCCTGGCTGCTGCTATTACCGCTGCTCGTCCTGCTGTCAGGATGTTTTCAGCAAGCCGGGGAATCATTCCAACCTGTCAATACGGGTTCAGGATCGGTGACGATTCCGCAGGAAACCCCCACGCCATTGGTGGATAATTCAGGCGGACAGCAAACCGTACCGGAAAGCAGCCCTACACCTATCGATAATACCATTGATACCAATCCACAACCTACGCCGGAAGTGGCGATTACGGTATTTTCACCGACACGGGAAGAACTGCCCACCAATACGCCGGAATTCCTGCCAACCCAGGATTTTGGCGCGGGTGGTGGTTTGGCGACTGCTACCAGTGAGACCCAATTTGTGACACCGTTTAGTCCGTTGGGGCCGCTCCCGACAGATACATTGGCTTTCATCCCTGTTGAAACGCAGGGGGGGATTAGTACCGCGACTCCATCGGGTTTGATTACGCCAACCGCGCTGCCAGGTGCTGATAACGCAGCGGACTGCACCCATACCATTCAACCGGGTGAAACCCTGTTTCGGATCGCGGTCAAGAATAATCTGACCGTGGCGCAATTGTTGGAGGCGAACCCACAGGTGGGTAATGGGAATCTGATTCACCCCGGCGATGTGCTGAATATTCCAGATTGTAATGCTACGGGAAGTGTTGCTGGTGCGACTTCAGCGCCGGATAATTCAGCTCCACCCGTGACTGGAGAGACTTATATCGTTGCGCGCGGGGATACTCTGTTCGCGATTGCACAGCGTTTCGGTGTGACGATGAAGGCCATTCAGGATGCGAATAACATAAGCAACCCCAATCAACTTTCGGTGGGGCAACAGTTGATTATTCCGCCGCCTTCCGGCTAAAAGTTGATTTTTGAGGGTACGGTACAGGCTGCCGTACCCTTATCTCACTACAAAAACATCACGCACGATGATGTTATCGAAAGATACCCAGGCGGTTTCCCCAACTGCCGCCAGCACAACCCCAATCTGGCCTGCTGAAAATGTTTTATCCCGCACATCAGCCAGAAATTCTCCATTGACCGAAAATGACAGGTAATCGTTCAGGCAAATCGCCTGTAATTGGTTTGGTGCGAAGCCGTGACGGATGGCTGGACTGGTTTGCCAACCGACCAGTGGGATAGGGTCTACCTGCTGATTCAGATCACCTTTGAGGATAGCGAACTGACCCGCAGTGGAGACGACAAAATAATACCCATCACCGTTTTCGTCGGCGCGGCACATCAGTCCGTAGGTGGTTCCCTGTTTGCCGCGTGTTTGCTGAATCAGGGCATCGACGCTGGCATCGGTGTAGCGCTGATTATTCAGTGACCAGAGGTAGCCTTTATCGGCGACCACCGCGCCTTCGAGATGATCCTGATTGATGGAAAATAAGGCTTGTTGACCCGGACTGGTGAAAATGTCCCACTCGTCCGTGTCCGTATCAAAGCGATAGGCTGCCCGGGATTCGCTGTAGCCGACGAAAACAGCAGGTTCTTTTAATCTTGCGCCGCAGGCTGTCAGGAATCCTGCCAACAGCAGCGGAAAAGCAAGGCGCTTCAGCATATAACTTCTCTCACCATAAGATGAGGTAGATGATATATCTGAAGCGCAGCCAAAACCAGGTATTTAGCCTATCGCTGGATGGCGATGCTGCGTTACCAAGCTATTGGGTTGTTTTCACCTGAAGCAAATCCTGAGCTACGGTTTGCGTCCATGCGTCGATTTTATCCCAGTTGCGGAAATCGCCGTCGAAATTGTTGGGCCAGGTCGAACCATCGTAGCGGGCAGCCAGTGTCCAGCGCTCGTTCCAGTCGACTTCAGACAGGGCGAGCTTTCCGGCGAAGGCGATCTTGTGGCGCAGATTGAGTTCAGACAGAATTTCGGGGATCATGTAGAATTCCATGACGTGCTGATTCCCATCCAATTCCATGATCCGGACACAGGTGACGAAGAAATAGACAGGCCGTTTGCCGATGTCCTTGAGCGAGCGGCGAAGGAAGGTGCTCATTTCGCTCATCCATGTTCCGGCGTGAATGGCGCTGCCAAAGATGAATGCATCATAGCCGTCAATGCTGCCGACATCCTGTACCCGTGCGACCACCACTTTCAGGCCGTGTGATCGCAGGGCTTCACCCATCTTTTCCGCAATTTCTGCTGTTGAACCGTGTGCACTGGCATATGCTAATAGCACATTCATGTTATCGCTCCCCATCACCATTGCTTCCTGTGATTTGTATACTAATAGATACTATAGCGAATAAGCCAGTTACGTGCGACATGTTCAAAGCATGATGAATGCCAGTCTATATACATCAATACATCTCTTAGTTGCTGCTAACCCGCTAAGGTGTATAATCGGGTTGATAGTGGAGATGGTGTATTCGGCATTGAGGCGAGGCATTATTATGATAGAAGTCATTATTGATAGCGTGCGGGTAAGCTTGATGTCCCAACATCGAGTAGTTGTCCTCAAGGACATCAATAGTGAACGTTACCTACCCATCTGGATTGGGCCATGTGAGGCCGACGCGATTACTGTAAAACTTCAGGATTTGCCCAACCAACGCCCGTTGACTCATGATTTGCTGAAGGCGGCTATTCAGGAATTGGGTGGTCGTGTGGTTCATGTTCTGGTCAATGAACTGCTGCGCGATGTGTATTACGCCAAGATCGTGATCGATCTGGCGGGTGAACAGGTTGAAATTGATTCACGCCCCAGCGATGCGATTGCGCTGGCAGTGCGCGTGAGCGTGCCGATTTTCGTGGCGGAATCGGTCATGGATAAGGCGGCGCGTGAACCGGATGAAGATATTGAAAAAGAAGCTGCCCATGACGGCGAGCCGCACGAGAAAATGGATGAAAAACGTCTGAGCGCGTTCGCTGATTTTGTGGATACCCTCGATCTTGATGATCTGGAAGACAGCAGCGACGATTAGTTTCGCGGTGTAGTCCAAATCTGTTTGTCACTCGTGACGAAAAACGGTGCGCCCTGAATAGTGTACGCGCCGTTTTTCTTCTATACTGTCTGTTCGTGCCATTCGCCCGAATGGATAATCTGCCGGATTCAGAATGAGCGATCAAATGAACGCCAGTTGGGGGACAACCCCTATTCCCTATAGTCAAGAGGCTGAAGAAGCTACGTTGGGCGCGATTATGCTCAATCCGGTGGCTTATTTCGGTGTAGCAGCTTTTCTGAAGGCGGAGGATTTTTACATTCTGCGCCACAAGTATATCTGGGAAGCCTTTGAGCGAATCAATGAGCGCGGCGCACCTGTCGATTACCTGACGGTGATGCAGGAACTCAAAGATTTGGGCTATCTGGATGAAATCGGCGGCCCGGCTTACCTGACGCATCTGCTGAATAACACGCCCACCTCGATTCATGCCGAAGTCTATGCTCGTCTGATTGAAAGCCGCGCGACCCGCCGCCGTTTGATGGTGGCATCCGATCATATTAAGGGGCTGGCGCTCAACGAAGAACTGACCATCGAAGAAGTCATTAATGACTCGGAGTCCAAACTCTTTGATGTGACCGAGCGGCAGTTGAGCCGCGAACTGATCCCGATGCACGAGGCGATGAGTACGTATTATGAGCGTATCGAACACCTTATGCATAACCGGGGCGGGGCACTCGGCTTGCCAAGCGGCTTTAAGGATTTGGATAAGCTGCTGGGCGGGCTGCAAAAGTCCGATTTGCTCATTTTCGCGGGAAGACCGGGAATGGGGAAATGTGTTTGCGAAGGAACGTTAATACCAACAGAGTATGGTTATGTTCCGATTGAAACCCTGAAACCAGAAGGAATTGCAGGTCAGACTGATGATGAAGGCGGTGTTTTCTATCCGCTGCAAATCGATGTTCAAACACCTACGGGGATGCGTCAGACGGCTTATTTTTATGACAGTGGCATCCGTCCAACCCTAAAAATGACTACTCGCGCTGGATACTCACTGACGGGAACACATATACATCCAGTTCTGGTATTGTCCCGCCGAGGCAAAAAAATTTGGAAGCCGCTGAATGAACTTCGGCGCAGCGATTGTGTGGCTGTTCATCCGCATTTCATGAATCGGGGTGAACAATCGGTTTTTGATTGGGATGAAGTGACTGCTATTGAAGATGCTGGAATGCAGCACTGCTATGATTTAACGGTTCCTGATGGTCAAGCGTTTGTCGCTAACGGCATTGTCAACCATAACACTTCTTTTATGCTGTCTGCCGCAATCAATATGGCGCGGCTGGGCGCACGAATCGCCATCTTCAGTATGGAAATGGGGGTCGATCAGATTGCGCAGCGTCTGGTGGCGATGGAAGCGGCGATTAACAGCCAGAGCTTGCGTACCGGAGAACTGACTCAACAGGAATGGGCGCGTTTTGTAAAAGCCGCCGGAAATTTGAGCAACTTCCGCATTTTTATTGACGACACCCCAGCACAGTCCCCCATGCAGATGCGCACCAAGTGTTTGCGATTGGCGCGTGAACACGGCGTTGATCTGGTCGTGGTCGATTATCTCCAGTTGATGAATGCTGGCGGCACCTATGAAAATAACCGTGTGCAGGAAATCAGTTTCATCAGCCGCAGCATGAAAGAAATGGCGCGTGAATTAAATGTGCCGGTACTTTCGGCAGCACAACTTTCGCGTGCGGTGGAGCAGCGGCAGGATAAGCGCCCCCAATTGAGCGATTTGCGTGAGTCGGGATGCCTCGCCGGGGAAAGTCTGGTGTATCTGCCGGACAGCGGTCTTTCAGTGCCGATTCGTGATTTGTGTGGTAAGTCAGGATTTCGTGTGACCAGTCTGAACACCGAAACCTGGAAAATGGAAGCGGGCACTGTCACCAATGCATTTTGCACAGGTGTTAAACCTGTTTATCGCCTGACGACACAGCTTGGACGCAGTATTCGTGCTACTGCTAACCATAAATTCCTGACTATTCATGGCTGGAAGCGGCTGGATGAACTGGCAATCAATGAATCAATCGCCGCATCATTGGTTGAAAATGAGTTTTATTGGGACAGCATCGCTTCGATTGAACCAGATGGCGAAACTGAGGTTTATGATCTAACGGTTCCGGGAAATAGTTGCTTCATTGCTAATGGAACAATTGTTCACAACTCGATTGAGCAAGACGCTGACGTGGTGATGTTCCTATATCGCGATGAGATTTATAATGAAGCTACCGAGTTTCCGAATCAGGCCGATATTATCGTCGCCAAGCACCGTAATGGCCCAACTGGCACAATTTCGCTCTATTTCGAGAAGACTCTCACCAAGTTTATGAACGCCGCCGAGCGCAGCGTAGATTTGAGCCATATCTAAATGCAGAAGTTTGAAGGGTTCCCACCGGGCAGTAAACTCAGCCCAACCGCTTTCCCGGCACAATTTTTTAGTGAATTGATGCCGATGATTGATGATCTGGCGGAGATGAAGGTCACGGTCTTTTGCTTCTGGGCGCTGCATCAGAAAACCGGGCATTTTCGTTATCTGCGGGGACGCGAATTCAGCGACAACGCGGTGCTGCTGGATGGATTACGCGCTGCGTGTCCGGGAAATGAGCCGCAAGACACCTTAGAAATCGCCCTGCGGCGGGCAATTGAGCGTGGGACGCTGCTGTGTGCGGAAGTTGATTTGGACAGCGGCAAGGATACCCTGTATTTTGTCAACAGTGAGCTAGGACGCACGGCAGTTGAGCAAATCCGCGCCGGAGCCTGGTATATGAATGATGAGGCGGCGGTTGAAATTCTGCCGGAACGCCCGAATATTTTCCGCTTGTATGAAAAGAACATCGGCGCACTGACTCCTCGTATTGCCGATCATTTGAAAGATGCTGAAAAAGATTTTCCAGAGGGATGGCTGGAAGAAGCCATTTATCTGGCTGTAGAAGCCAACAAACGCAATTGGCGCTATATTCAAGCGATCCTGAAGCGCTGGGAGACGGAAGGTAAAGATAGTGGAGTCATTGGACGATCTGCTGAAAAGGATGGGGAAAGCTATACCTCCGGGAAATATGCCGATTTCATCAAATCCTGAGGAAGATTCGCGCATTTGTCGCCTGTGCGGTGGCGAATCGCAATGTGAAAACCTCGGCGTGATTCGCTACGATGTGCCAGTGGATGATCCCCGCTTTGGCAAGCTATTTCGCTGCCCGAATAATCCCATTGAGAATGATGTGGATCGTCAGGAACGGGTGCGGCGGCTGAGCAGTCTGGATACCCATAAAGACCGAACCTTCTATAACTTCTATCCTGATCGTCCGGGTCTGAAACCGAACGAAAGTGATTCGCTGCGTCTGGCGCTGGATACCGCAGGCCGCTATGCTGAAAATCCAGATGGGTGGCTGATGCTAGAAGGCGGTTATGGCTGTGGTAAAACGCATCTGGCGGCAGCAGTCGGTAATCTGCGTTTACAACGCGGTGATGTCGTCCTGTTCATTACAGTGCCGGATTTGCTCGATCACCTGCGCAGCACGTATGGCCCGACATCCGAAATTGCTTATGATGAGAGCTTTGAGCGTATTCGGAATGCTCCCGTCCTGATTCTGGATGATCTGGGTTCGGAAAGCCCCAGTCCCTGGGCACAGGAAAAACTCTTTCAACTCCTCAATCATCGTTATAACCACCGTCTTCCCACAGTGGTGACGACCAATCACGACATTGACCGCTTTGACCCACGTATTCGCAGTCGTTTGCTGGACGCGGAATTGGTTCACTACCGGAAAATTACCGCGCCTGATTACCGCACCTCCCGCTCCAATCACAATGATAACCTGAGCAGTCTGCAACTCTACAGCGGGTATCGATTTGAAAATTTTGATCCCCAAAGCAAGCTCACGCCAGACGAACGTACCAACCTGACCCGTATTCTGGAAGCTGCGCGCGATTATGCGCAAAATCCAGATGGCTGGCTGGTCATCATGGGGCCGCACGGGAGTGGCAAGACGCATCTGGCGGCGGCGATTGCCCAGCAGCAGCAGGATATGGGCAATGAGGTGATGTTCCTGACGGTGCCGGATTTGCTGGATTATCTGCGAGTCACCTTCAATCCGAATGCGCCTGTTACCTTCGATGAACGTTTTCAGATGATTCGCAACGCTCCATTGCTGATTCTCGACCATCTGGATAACGAAGGCTCAAGCTGGGCAAAAGAAAAGTTATTTCAGATTCTCGATTATCGCTATGTTACGCAGCGGCCTACGGTCATTACGACTGCCCGGAAGCTGGAAGCCCTTGATGAGCGAATCAGTGTACGCTTGCTGGATGGGAGACGGTGCGCCATTTTTCTGATCAAGGTTTCGGATTATCCTTCCCGTATGATGCGCAAATGATAGGGAAAGCCGATCCTTCTTTGATCCCCTTAACCATTACGCCTTATCATCGTCGTTATCTTCATGCTGTCCGTGATTTGTTGTTTCAAAATGATCAGGTGCATACCCATCTCGATTGGCACGACACCGACAGTTGGATTGAAAGTGATGATGCTATTTTGCGGCTGGCCTGGTATAAAGGCCGCTTAATCGGGGTGATGGGGGTTTCCGCGCCGCTCAATCGTTCGTGCTGGATTCGTCTGGTGGCGGTGCAGGACATGTTCCATGACGTGGAAGGGGTATTGTGCGCTCTATGGGATGATTTAGTGACCGGGCTGCAAGATACCGTTGATATTGTGGCGTTTTTGGCTGTCCGTGATTGGCTGATCCGCTATGCGCCGATTTTGGGCTTTACCTACGGCGAAGATATTGTTACGCTGGCGCGTTCGGGCTATGAACTGCCGCCACCTTTGCCAGATGCGCCCATTATTCGATCAGCGGAACCGCGTGATTTAGCCCGTATGACCGAAGTGGATCAGGCTGCTTTTAGCCCACCCTGGCAGCTTTCCTATGAGGAAATCCGACAGGCGTATCGCATTTCTTCGAGCTGCACGGTGGCTATGAAAGATGATGTAATTGTCGGTTATCAGCTTTCCACCCTTTATTTTGATGGGGCGCATCTGGCGCGGTTGGCGGTGCTGCCGACTATTCAGGGTGGCGGTATCGGAGGGGCACTGCTGGGCGATTTGCTGCGTCGTTTTATCCGGCGTGGTGTGTACAGCATGACCGTTAATACCCAGGCCACTAACTACCGTTCGCGTAACTTGTATACGCGCTTTGGCTTTCATGCCAACGGCTATGACCTGCCGTATTGGTTTAGCCGACTGCAAGGAAAATCTCATGACAATGATGTATCAGGAACATGACGGCGACCTCGAATTCCTCGCTGGCAAATGTGTTGGCGTGGTCGGGTATGGGCATCTGGGGCGGCCTATCGCGCTCAATTTGCGGGACAGCGGGATTCAGGTGCTGGTGGGTGCGCGCGGCGATCAGACCCGTGACACAGCCATTGAAGACGGCATGACTGTGCGCAGTATTGATGAAGTGGTCAAGCAGTCGCACATTATTATGATGATGCTGCCGGATGAGGTCATGCCGACTTTTTATCTGGAGCAGATTTCACCGCATTTACAACGTGGTCAGATGTTGATTTTTGGCAGTGCTTACAATATCACGCTGCGCTTTATCGAACCGCCACCTTTTGTGGATGTCGGGTTGATCGCGCCGCGCATCCTCGGTTCCGGTGTGCGGGAAAAGTATGAAATCGGTGAGGGTTTTTTCAGCTTCGTTTCGGTTGGGCAGGACTCCAGTGGACAAGCCTGGAATCTCGTTCTGGCGCTGGCAAAATCCATTGGCGCACTGAAAAAGGGCGCGATTGAAATCACCTTCGAACAGGAGACTGAACTTGACCTGTTCATGCAGCAGGCTGTCCTACCCGCTTTCCATCATGTCATGACGACTGCGGCAAATTTGTTAATTACCAAGGGGTATCCACCAGAAGCTTTATTCAGTGAACTTTATCTTTCTGGAGAATTCGCCTATTATTTAGAACAGATCAAGTTGCAAGGATTGCTGAAATCACTCAGTTTGACTACCCTGACCAATCAGTATGGCACAATCAGCCGTATGGATCGTTTCAGCGACCTGAAAATGGAACGATTGATGGAAGTTACACTGAATGAAATTCATTCCGGTGATTTTGCCAGAGAGTGGTCGAAGGAATTCGCCAATGGTTACCGACGGTTGAAGACCTTCTATAAAAATCAGGAAGAACTGGAAATCTGGCAGCTTGAAAAGCAGGCTATGGAAATGCTGGGGCTGGAAACAGATACGGAGCAATAAAACGCGGAGGCGGAAACGTGAACGATATAACTCAAAATGGGCATATTCACCAATTGATTGAAGGGTTAAGTGCCTTAAACCATGACATTCGCGAATCGGCTGCTATCCAATTACTGGAAATTGGCACAGAGGCGGTTGACCCACTCATTGAGGCGCTGAAAAATCCTGACTGGCGGGTGCGTTATTATGCCGCCTGGGCGTTAGGGCAGATTGGCGATAGAAAAGCTGTCGATCCCTTAATTGATGCGCTGCACGATGAAAACACGACGGTGCAGGATTGGGCGGCTTCTGCTTTAGGCGAAATTGGCGATGCGCGGGCTGTCGAACCACTGGTTCAAGCCCTGCTGCACCCTGACCCGAATGTGCGCCGGAACGCGGCAGGTGCATTGGGTTATTTCAGGGACACACGCACGATTGACCCCCTTCTGGGTACCCTTCAGGATGAAGATTCGCTGGTACGGAGCAGTGCGGCTGTAGCACTGGGGCAGATTGGCGATGCGCGTGTGATTCAGCCGTTGATTCAAGCGCTGAATGACCCGGATGATTGGGTGCGCGGTAAGGCTGCTAAGGCTTTGGGAGCAATGCGTGTGCCGGAATCGGTTGAACCGTTGATCGATGTTCTGTTGCAGGATGGGCATTGGTCACGCTACCAATCGGCGTGGGCATTGGGCGAAATTGGGGACGCGCGCGCTGTCGAACCGCTTATGCAGGCTTCCGAAACCGATGATGCCTTTTTGAAACGCCGCAGCGCCGAAGCACTGGAAAAACTGGGACACTAAGCGCGATCCTTGAGGCGATATACGAATTTCAGTCCCGACCAGCGTTCGTCCACCGCGCATACTTTGACATCGACCAGACCCTTGGCGAGGCCGATGTCGCGTACCATGTTGTCGGTCAAATCGGTCTGCATCCGGGCGGCTTTTTTAGGCCATGAAATCCACAACATGCCGTCAGGCTGTAAAATGCGCTTGAGTTCATCAAAACGATTTTCCAGCACGGCTTTTTCAGTGGTGAAGAACTGGATGAAATCGAACTGTCCTTCGAATGTTTGGGTCATTTCGATGCCTTCCGGCAGTTCGCCCAGCGTAGAGGCGTAATCGTCGGGCGCGTTGAGGATAATCAGACGCATACCCGGTTTGATGCCTAGCTTTTGTGCCAGTGGTTTTCCCGAATAACCTGCCATATTTTCTCCGCTAGAAAAGTGCTGCTAAGCTGTTGTTACCAGAATTGCCATCAGTTCATCAACCAGATGATTCAGACTGTGCTGCTCGACGACGATGGCGCGGAGCTGCAAGCCGAGCGCGTTTCGTTCCTCTGGTGACACCTCCATAAGCCGTCTAAGGCGGATTGCAAGTTCATCCGGTGCATCGGGTGGGATGAGGAAGCTATCCTTCCAGGGCGCGAGGATGGATTGAAAGGCTTCATTGGCGGTGACGACAGGCAGACCGCAGGCCATCGCTTCCAGCACCGCTTTATCGATACTCCCGGTAGCGCTGAGATTGACCATGACATCGGCCTGTTGATATTCCCGCGCGACTTCGCTATATACTATTCCGCCGGGAAATTCAACAATATTGTTTAAGCCATATTTTGTCACTAAATCGCGCAGATGATTCGCGTAATCTGCATCCTGTGGATAGACATTCCCGACCAGCCGCAGACGAATATCGGGTTTTCCAGTCGCATCAACGAGCAATTTGACGGCTTCAATGATGCTTTCCAGCCGCTTGACCGGGGCGATGCGTCCAGCGCTGATGATGGTGAAAGGACGGTCAACAGGACGCGGTGTGACTGATGGAGTGAATAAATCGGTATCTACGCCGTGTCCGATGAGGTGCGTTTTGCGACTCGGCAGGCGGAAGCTCTCCGGCGACGGTGTGACGACATGATCTACGGTCTTTTCGGCTAAACGCAGGATAGTCGATACTGCTTTGTGCGCGTGCCACAAGGTTGTGGGGATATGGGCGATTTTGAGGAGCGGCGCAGCCATCAGCGCAAAGAGCGGCATCATATGAGCGAAACAGGCATCATAACGATTCTGGCGCAGTAAGCCGAACAGGATGCGGTAAAACTCAAGGGCGCGGCGCGGTTCACTGTAGCCTTTTTCCTTGCCGACGGAATACACCTGCACATTATCCGCCACATCCAAGCGCCCGATTTGCATGGTAATGACATCGACCTGTTGGCAGCGTCCCGCGATGGCGTTCAGCCACAGGGTCGTAAAGCCGAGAACCGGGTCGTCAGCATCGGTCAGGAGATTAAAGAGCAGGAGACGCGGTTTCACTGAATCGCGCTTTCGGCGGCTTTCAACAATCCGCGATAGCCATCCAGATAAGCCTGCTCGGAGAAGAAATTTTCGGCAAAGGCACGGGCACGTTTTCCCATCGCTTCGATGTCCGGGTCACGCAAAATATCGCCTAAACGGGCGGTCAGCGCGTCCACATCACCAGCGGGGACAAGATAGCCGTTCATGCCATCCTGAATCACATCGGGGATGCCATCGACATTGCTGCCGATGGCTGGTGTGCCGCAGAGCATGGCTTCGACCAGTACGCGCCCCAGGCCTTCGGAGATAGAAGGCAGTACGAGGACACGTCCACTGCCCATGTAAACGGCTAATTCCTGCTGCGATACCGCGCCGACGAACTTAATACGCGCTTTGATGCCCAACTGCTCAATCTGTCCTTCAAGCTGAGTCGTGTATTCGCGATTTTCTGCTTTGCCGACTAACCATAGACATGAGTCGGGAAATTCGGAGGCGAGTCGGGCGAAGGCATCCAGCAGAAAATGAACGCCTTTGCGCGGGATGAGTACCCCGGTATAGATGATGTCGTGGGTCTGCGCGAGTGGTTTGGAACGCGGTGTTTCGCGGAAAATCGTGCTGTCTGTCCAGGTCATGAAACGGTGAATCGGAAGGTCGGGCGCATGAAGCTGCAACTGGCGCTCGGTCATGCCCGAAATCGCGCGGAGGACATCGGCATGGCGGAAGGCATAACGGGCGCTGAGATTCATCAGGCGACGATAAAGTCCCGAAAAAGTAACTTTACGCTGTGTGAAAACCGAGACTTCGAAATCACCGTGATTTTCGACCACCAGCGCGATTTTGCGTCCAAACAATCGCGCGATGTTTTTTGCCAGCGCCCCAATCGCGCCTTCGAAGGGACTCTGGGCGATGATGATGCGCGTGTCGTGCCGGGAGATCAGCCACAGCGCGATGAACGGGCTGATGAGGAACATCTCGGCATAGCGCAGGACAGAAATGGGCAGCGCGGGTAAAAGATAGAAATGGGCGTGCTGCGTGAAATGTCGTGGACGAACACCTTCCGCGAAGGCGATTACATCCATCTCGATGCCGAGTTGACCGAGCAGCAGCCATTTTTTGTCGTCTGTCGGGTTAAGCGGATGAGCGTAACGCGGATTGCCAATCCAGCAGGCTCGTAAAGGTTTTCCGTCGCGCAGTTTTTCGTCCTCACATGCTCATTATTCGAGTAATCAGGGTAGCAAAGTCAGGGCGCTTTCGCTAGACTCGCTCCTTATGAACGGAACCTTCATCCTCTCACTGGACACCGAAATTGCGTGGGGCACTGACCCCGAATATTTGCCCGTTTATGCGCAGTGCTTTGATAACTACCGTGTGATATTGCCGCGTCTGGTCGCGCTGCTGGACAGGTATGAAATTCCGGCGACATGGGCTGTGGTGGGGCATTTGTTCCTCAAGCCGGATGACCCGCGCTCGATCAAAAAAAGTGCGGATAAGCCGGACTGGTATCACGGCGCGGATGTAATAGAAGCGATTCGCAGCGCGAAGGTCAGGCACGAAATCGGGACGCATACTTTTTCGCATATCTACACTGAGGATGCGACAACGACACGCGAGGTGTGGAATCGTGAGCTTCAGACTTGTGTGGATTTGCATCGCGAGCATGGTTTGCCGCTCAAGTCGCTGGTGTATCCGCGTAATCAGGTGGCGTTTGTGGAGAGCCTGCCGGATTACGGGATTATCGCGTACCGGGGCATTGAGCAAAGCTGGTATCGCAAGCTGCCGATGCAGCGTCCTTTGCATCTGCTTGACCGAGCGTTGGGACTGCCACCGACTCGTGAATCTGCCTGCCTCGCAATTTCTGATGGCTTACGATGGGATACGCGGGAAAATCCCGACCAGTTCGCGCGTTCGACAGGCGAAATTGGGTCTGGAACGCGCGGTGCGGCTGGGACAGCTCTATCACCTGTGGTTTCATCCGTTCAATCTGGGGACGAGCGACAGGATGTTTGATGCACTGGAACAGATTTTGCGTGAGGTGAATCGACTGCGTGAAACAGGCAAAATCGATGTGCTGACGATGGAGCAGATGGCGGAAATGATTCTGCGCCAGCCTGTATAAAAGCCGCCGAAGTGCACGGCGGGAAGCAGGGGAAGAGGCCGTCGACGGCAAATTGGGCGGTGATGACAGCGGGGGAGATAGTCGCTGAAGGTGGTGGATATACGGGAAGCAAGCGCCGCTGATGGGGGGAGGGGGTGCGGCGGCAAATAACACGGGGAAGTATTGCCGCCGCAATTGCCGAGAATGTTCAATGATATCAAGATTCGGAGTAACAGAGCGCACTGTCTTCACCATTTCTGCTCATGAGCCAGATGAGGACAGCGTAGCACAGATGAACTGGAAAAGGGCTACCTTTTGGTAAACTTTTCGGTTTGAATGTAGTTTGTAAGAAGCTGGGTGAAACTATGACTCATCGGGGACAATAGCCATCGGAGCATCAAAATCATCGCTCATCCAGATTGTCCCTTGGCCTAATCCTGCCACTCGTTCTTTCCGAGGTTTATCAGGTGATGTAGATGAAGCTGCCAAGTGTGCTAGTAGAATGCGTTTTTGCTCGTCGGTAAGCTGACGCACCACGTTGAGCAGTTCATCAAATGTGATATGGACTTGTATTTTCGACATCGCGCCCCTCAATGGAAATTACTTATCTGTTCGCGATAATATGGCCTGAATATCAGCAATCAATATGTTGATAAAAGTCTGATAGTCCTGATTTGGGATAAACCATTGAATTTCGTTAAGCACGCTAAGATGTTTTGAGGTTGCGAAGGTTTGGCGAATGGTAGATTTCGTGGTTTCATCATTCGCGAATTCCGGCGCGAGAATCGGGATAAACTGCGCTTCTTTCTTCGTTCGCGTAACTAACACTTCATTCTCGATATATTCGCTCGCGCGCACGTCGGGCGATAAGATCACAACATGGATTTTGGCGCGTAATCCCGCGCTCCAACTCGTTCGCCGCCAATCTACACCTACATCTGCGCGGGTATGAATAAAAGCCTTTATCCCGGCTTTATTCAGGTCATCGGCAACCTGTGTTGCAAATGCCGCTTGTGTCGCCCTGAATGAGAAATAGACATCATAATCAATATCTATGAGGGTGGGCTGTTTAATGGCTTTGATGATACGCTGAGTTAGTTTTGCGCGATCCTCTTTTAAGCCTAAGATTGATTGTGACTGAAAATTGATGAAATTGAGTTGTTCTATATATTTTGTCTCTTCAAATTGGGTAATAAGTTGCAGGACATTTTCATCCCCTTCATAGGGAATAATGATAGGGAGCAGGGTTTTGCCATAGCCCTGAGCAATATAACACTCAAACAGACAGGTTTCGCTCTCGAAATACTCAGGGGAGAGGCACAAGACCACGTAATCACTACCGATGATGCCCTTGAAGATTTCATCTTCCCATCGCGATAAGCGGGGAATGTTTTTGACATCCAGCCAGGTTTCAAGGCCAGCATTTGCCAACTCTTTTTCCAATGCTGCTGCAAATTCACGCTGCCCTGCGACATTGCGATAGGAAATCATCACTCGTGGCATACGGGTCTCCGTTAGACAATCGATTGGTGAATGATAAATTTGTATTTATTATATCCAGTCCGAAATCGCAGCACCGCAGAATCCCGGTGAGCGCAAGGATTTACATGCCGCTGGAATGACATTCAGCATCTTTCATTATAGCCATATTCCACTTTATCATTCACGCGGGGTAGAATACCCTCTCTACAGAAGAAGGAGTTTAAATTATGGCTATTACCAAGCAGGATGTGTTTGATTATCATCGCATGGGTCGCCCCGGCAAAATCGAGG
>JBGAGR010000360.1:0-6352 GCA_044226645.1 Aggregatilineales bacterium | reverse complement strand
CAATGCATGGGATGGTCATCGAACAGCACCAATTGATTGCCGGGAGCGCTCATCATTTCCCGCCAGGTCACTTTGTCGAAGAAGCTCTTGAGCAGGCCATCCCGCCCGATCACTGCCCGGACAGCGGCATTTTCCAGCACGAAATCCTGTCCTTTTTCGCTCAATGTCACCCGCGCCCCCAACACCTCGCCTGGACGCGCGACGGTATAACCCATTGACGGGACATGAACGACTGCCAACGCTCGCCCATTGGCGGCTTTTTGCGCGGTTGATGCGTCCATCGGTAGTTCGACTACTTCCTGTCGATCACAGGCCAGCGTATTCACCGCCAGCACATTCCCGCCTGCCGCATTCGGGAACAGCACCCCCAGCGCCGCCTGCCGCAGCAGTTCCGCGCTCTGACGAATATCGGCGTACTGTTCCGCCGAATCGACATACACCTGCGTAATCGATGATCCCGGCAGAATATCATGGAATTGATTGAGCAGCACCAGCTTCCACAGCCGCTCTAACTCCGCTGCTGGATACACTTCCGGCTTTAGCGCCCACAAAAATTCGACATCATGCAGCAAACCTTCACTGCGACGGTTGCCCAATTTATTCCGCGCCTGTGTGGTATACGTCCCACGATGCAGCTCGAAATACAATTCGCCTACCCAGGTTGTCAGCCGTTCCGATTCCGCCTCGACCAGCTTGAAAAATTCGCTCGGACTGCGCTGCTCGACCTCTGGCAATCCATCGACATTGTGCATCCGCACCAGCGATTCGAGCATGGCCTCATTTGGCCCACCGCCGCCATCGCCATAGCCAAACAGATACATACTGTGACGGCTGCGTCCGTGATCTTTAAAATTGTGGATGCTCCGCAGCACTTCCTCCACCGTGACCATCCCGTTATAGGTATCCGCCGGAGGAAAATGTGCCAGCACCCGGCTCCCATCCAGCCCTTCCCAGATAAACGTGCTGAAGGTCGGCTTATTGAATTGATTCCACGACAATTTCTGCGTCAGAAAATAGCGAATCCCCGCGCCGCGCATAATCGCTGGCAGCGCCGCCGGATAGCCGAAGGTGTCTGGCAGCCAGAATTCTTCGCAGGTGATGCCGAATTCCTGCTGATAAAACCGCTGTCCATACAAAAACTGCCGCGTCAGCGATTCACCATCCCCGCGCCGCGCATAATCGCTGGCAGCGCCGCCGGATAACCGAAGGTGTCTGGTAGCCAGAATTCTTCGCAGGTGATGCCGAATTCCTGCTGATAAAACCGCTGTCCATACAAAAACTGCCGCGTCAGCGATTCACCAGACGGGATATTGCAATCCGGTTCGACCCACGCCCCACCCGCCGGGATGAATCGCCCCTCAGAGATACGAATTTTGATGCGTTCATACAGCGCGGGTTGATCTTCTTTAATCCACGCCAACTGCTGCGCCTGCGAACACACGAAGCGATACTCCGGGTAACGATCCATCAACTCCATCACTGTCGCGAATGTCCGTACACATTTGCGCCGCGTTTCCGCCAGAGGCCACAACCACGCCGTATCAATATGCGCGTGCCCCAGCGCCGAAACAAAATGTTGACCATCGCCATTGTTCAGCGCCAGAAATTCACGGGCAATCGCATGGGCATTTTCCCAGCTTGACGGGTCATCCACATCAATCGCGTTGACCATCGCGTTCGCCGTGAAAAGCGCCTGACCCGAACGCGGCTGTGCCATCTGCTGCGCCGAATCCGCCACAATCACATAATCCCAGTACAATTCCCACGCTGCCCGGTTGAACACCGCGATTTCCGCCTGACGCAGCAAGCCGATGCGCGAATATTTGCCCGTGCGGTTGATGCCAAAATAATCATTAACCGCCACCTCGACATACAGCGAGATCGTATCACCGCCCTGCGCATGATCGGCCAGCCGGAACGCCAGATGCGCCGGACGTTCGCCGCTGTCCGTCGTGCCGGATAACCCCCGCAGCGGTTGACCATCGCGCCACACACACGCCTCTGACGACGAATCCCACAGCAGGTGGACTTCCTGCCCTGCCCATTCCGCCGGAATCGCGATGTCCAGCTTGAACCAGTGCGTTGACCACGACGGCGCGAGTTGGTCGCCGATCTTCACAGGTCGATAATCCCCTTCGACAGCTTGCGCAAACGGGATGCGATCCGGCGCGGCATAGGCCAGCAGGGGAATCGGCGTATGCTGTGCATAAATCAGCGCTTCGAGTTCCGCCTTAAACACCTGTAAACGGCGGCGCGTAATCTCCGGGTGACGCTCCATGAAAGCCTCTCAAAATGCTACGAATAATGACGTGCTATCATACCGAACCCCCGCCGCTTTGCCCATTCCATCCCATTTCGTTACAATCAATCTTATCCACTGCTTGGAGCATAACACTGTGACCGATGTCTTCATCTCATACTCGCGTAAAGACAAAGAATTTGTTCATCGCCTTCATGACAGCCTTATTGATGCAGGATTTGATGTTTGGCTGGATGTAGAAGATATCCCCCCAGCGGTTAGCTTTCTTGAAGAGATTTTTCCAGCAATTGAATCCGCCGATAAATTTGCTTTCATCATTAGCCCTGACTCAATTGCATCGCAATATTGTAAAGATGAACTTTCCCACGCCATTGAGCTAAACAAACCATTGATCCCCGTTGTGTGCCGAGGTGTTAACCCGTATGATTTGGATAAAAACTTAAGCCCGATCAATTGGATCGATTTTGAAAACAACACTTTTGAAAAGGCTATCGAATTACTTATAACTGCTATTATTACCGATCAGGAAATTGCCAAACTTCACAAACGCTTTCTTGTAGGTGCGCTTGAGTGGGATCGAAAAGGCCACAATCGTAGTTTTCTGTTAACTGGCGACAATCTGAAAGAATCTGAAGCTTGGTTGGCGGACAGTGCTGGCAAACAACCAGAGCCAACGAATCTTCACATCCAGTATATTGAGGCCAGTCGACAGGCGGCGAAGGCACGCCGTAGAGTCACGATTGCATCTATTCTAATTGCCCTATCTATCGCCATTACCCTATCAATAATTGCATTAGATCAAGCCGATAATCGTGCTACTCAACAAGCAATTGCGGTTGCAAATGCTGCCCGTTCAGAAAGCCAACGTCTGGCCGCCTTGGCTAATACTATTATCAATTCAAATGTCGGTAATCCCGAACTAGCCACCCTTCTCGACATTCGTGCCCTTAACACTGCTTATTCGGATCAAGCTCAGGCCGGTCTGGTTCATTCATTAGATTATTTACACACTTGGCTGTTGTTAAAAGGACATACAAACGCTTTAACAAACGCAAAGTTTAGCCCAGATGGAAAGCTTGTTGTCACTACCAGTTTTGATCAGACTGCTCATTTGTGGGATGCAATCACAGGAAATCAATTAGCTATATTGAATGGACACACTAGTACAGTCAGTAAGGCTAATTTTAGCCCGGATGGAAAACTCATCGTCACTGCAAGCTATGACGGTACGGCACGTATATGGAGTACAGAGACTGGTGAGCAGTTGGCGGTATTAAATAGTGACATAAAAGAAGATCAAAATTGGATAGTTGATGCTAATTTTAGCCCGGATGGAAAACTCATCGTCACTGCAAGCTATGACGGTACGGCACGTATATGGAGTACAGAGACTGGTGAGCAGTTGGCGGTATTAAGAGGTCATCTAGATAAGGTTGTAAGTGCATCCTTCAGCCCCGATGGTAAGTCAGTTGTCACCGCAAGTTATGACGGGACTGCACGAGTCTGGGATTCATCATCGGGAAAACAGCAAGTCATTTTCAATGAACCTACAGGGGGCGCTTTAAATAGTGCATCCTTCAGCCCCGATGGTAAGTCGGTTGTCACCGCAAGTTATGATGGGACTGCACGAGTTTGGGATTCATCATCGGGAAAACAAACAACTGTGTTGAGTGGATCAGAAAATGAAATAATGATAAGCGCATACTTTAGTCCAGATAATAAGCGTATACTTACTGCCAGCACTGACGATACGGGACGTATATGGGATGCAAAAACAGGTATACAAATTGCAATTCTTAGTGGGCATACGGTTGGAGGCGAGAATTGGCTGACAACTGCTGTATTCAGCCCCGATGGTAAGTATGTCGCTACTGCTAGTACCGATAATACAGCACGTATATGGGATACTGACACGGGCACACAGATAGCTGTTCTGAGTGGGCATACCGACAAAATAAACAGTATAGAATTTAGTCCAAATAGTAGGCAGATTGTTACCGCCAGCAATGACAACACCGCGCGAATTTGGAATGTTAGCTCCGATTTACCCTGGTTGAGCTTGAGCGGCGAAGTGAGTTCTTTGGAAGCAGTGGCCTTTAGCCCAAATAGAAATTGGATTCTTACTATTGGCGCGGATCATATAGGTCACGTGTGGGATACTGTCACGGGTGAGCAAAAAGCCATACTGATGGGACATACAGATACAGTCAAAATCGCGATATTTAATCCAGATGGGAATCGAATTCTCACTACGAGCTTTGACGGTACAGCACGGCTATGGGATACACAAACAGGAAAGCAACTAATAATGCTTTGCTGTAATATGAATGATGCGTCTAGTGCAGACTTTAGTCCAGATGGAAGCCAAATTGTCATAGGCAACGCTGCTGGTAGTGCGGGAATATGGGACACCAAAACAGGTGAAAAACTTATTCCATTATGGGGACACACTAAAGTTATCGAGAAGGTAAGCTTCAGTCCAGACGGAAAACGAATCGTTACAGTGAGTTGGGACGGTACAATCCGTGTGTGGGACGCAACGACAGGAATACAAACCGCAGTAATAATGGACGATATTATCGTTTCATCTGTAGCAATGTTTAGCCAAGATGGGAAGCGTCTTATCACAGCTCACCACGACAATACAGCGCGGATATGGAATACTGACACAGGTGAACTTTTGACGCTACTGAGAGGCCATACTGACAGCGTATTGAGTGCGGCCTTCAGTCCAGACGGAAAACAAATCGTTACTGCGAGTGGCGACAACACAGCACGGGTTTGGGACGCTGAGACAGGTGAACTTCTGGTGACACTGACGGGCCATACAGACCTTGTATCGAGTGCTATATTCAGTCCAGATGAGAAATATGTTGTAACTACAAGTTGGGACGATACGGCGCGTGTGTGGGATGCGAAAACAGGTACTCAAACCGAGTTACTTTTAGGGCATACGAATTGGGTATTAAATGCAATCTTTAGTTTAGATGGAAAACGTATTATTACTACCAGTGGAGATACTGTTTTGAAAACATGGTATCTCGACTACCATGACTTCATAACCTACGCCTGCACGCGCGTTTTCCGGGATTTCACATCCGAAGAACGCCAACAGTACGGTATCGTCGACGATACACCTACATGTCCCCAATTCGCGCCCGATTATGTCCCGCCCACAGCTACGCCTGCACCATAACCCATTCGGTTTACTTATTATAACTTGACAAGGACTTTTGTTCTGTTATACACTGAAACTGCCTTTATAGCATCAACATCCCAAAGCGGGATTCGCTGCTATCCGGCTGCACATTAACATCATCTATAACGTGGGATACAGGCTTGGAAAACCGCTATAACGCAATTTCTATGTAAACGGTATAAGCAAACATTCATCATGTACCTTGTTGGCAAGAAGGTCAAGCCAACAAGCTTCATCGTTCCCGTAAAACATAAACCTGTACGCGAAGCCAAGCTTGCCGCCAAGCGCACCAAGGTTGCAACCAGGCTTCATCAACACTAAAGCTGCTTTCATCACCGTTCGAAGCGCTATGAACCTCCCACGCGGAGATTCGACCAAAGATGTAGCTGAAGCTGAAGATGATGTTGATGATGATGATGATGCTCGTAGCCAAAACGGACACAACCGCCACAGCCACAGCCGCCGCCACAAATCTTCCCGTACTTGTGGCCGCGCTGCCAGAAAATTGTGACCCAGCGCCACAAATTCCGGCCATTCACTCGAAACGCGGTATTATCGACTTGGAACTTGGAACTATCTTCGCTTCCTTTTCTCCCTGAATCGCGCCCAAGTCCCCACAATGCCCTGCGGGAACACCATCACCACCACGATGAAAATCCCCCCTAGCAGCAGCCCCCAGATGTCCGCGATGTGGATGCTCACCGAGCCAAGCGTCAGCGTCGTCTCCCGCAGTACCGTGTCCAGCAGGTGCAGCCCCGTCGCCCCGATCACCGGCCCTGTGAACGTCCCGATTCCGCCGATGATCGTCATCAGCAGCGGGTCAACCGTGTACCCCACGCCCAGGATTTCCGACCCGACCTTCTTATTGAGCAGGATTTGCAGCATTCCCGCCC
>JBGAGR010000359.1:0-6403 GCA_044226645.1 Aggregatilineales bacterium | reverse complement strand
CAGCGGCGGCGATTGGCGCGTTGAGCGGCGCGGTGGTGGTCATCGCAGGTCGATCTATACACGATATTCCTACAGCGATTATCGCGCTGGTTACGCTGGCGATTCTGTGGAAAAGCAAAAAAGTGCCGGAACCTGTGCTGATTCTGTGCGCAGCCGTGATTGGCATCCTCATTTATCCATTGGTGGGGCGATGAACAACTGGCTTTTACTGGTTTACAAAGTACCCAATGAGCCATCGGCACGGCGTGTTTTTGTCTGGCGCAAGTTAAAGGGGCTGGGAGCGCTTTTGCTGCACGACAGTGTATGGGTGCTGCCTGCCACATCGCGCACACGCGAAAAGCTGCAATGGCTGGCGACGGAAATTCAGGATATGAAGGGCGAAGTCATGCTGTGGGAGGCGCAGCAGGTCTTTACCGGACAGGATTTGGAGCTTGAACAGCATTTTACCGAACAGGTTGATGCGGTCTATCGCGATATATTGGCGCAGCTTGCCGCTCCTGAGCCTGATCTGGCGGCGCTTTCCAAGCAGTATCAGCAGACCAAAGCCAAAGATTATTTTCAATCGCCGTTGGGCGAACAGGTGCGGGAAGCCCTGTTGAAGCAGAGAGGTAGTGACGGTCTATGAAATGGGTCACATGGGAAAATGTGGGCGTGGATCGGATGGGGTGCGCATGGCTCATCCAGCGTTTTATTGATGCAGAGGCGGAATTTCAGTTCATCCCCTATGGGTCACATTCGCTGCCAGAGGGTTATGAAGCATTTGACATCCCCGGTGTGCGGCTGACCCATCGGCGCGGACACTGCTCATTTCACACGATCCTACAGGAATACAAACTCAACAATCCCGTTCTGGATCGCATCGCGCAGATTATTGATGAGGCCGACGTGGCACAGGATGTGACAGTAGAATCGATTGCCAGCGGACTGGATGTTCTCTGTCAGGGCATCCGGCGCATCAGCAGTGACGATCATCAGGCGATTGAGCGCGGATGTCTGATATACGACGCGCTGTATGCCCAGCTCGAAGCGGATGCAACCTAAAAACGCATTTCAAGGGAGATTGAAACCATTATGACGACGGTGTTATTTTTATGTCCCCACGCAGCGGCGAAAAGTGTGCTGGCAGCGGCCTATCTGAACCAGATCGCGCAGGAAAAGCATTTGGATTTATCCGGCAGCGCGGCGGGGACAGAGCCTTCGGAAAATGTCTCCCCCATTGTCGCTGAACTGCTGCGCGGCGAGGGGATGGATGTAGCGGGTTATCAGCCATCACGGGTGACTCGTGAGCAATTGGCGCAGGCAGGGCATATTGTCTCGCTGGGATGCGAACTGGCAGATTTAGAAATCGCGCCGGAACGGGTCGAGCAGTGGTTGGATGTACCCGCGACCAGTCAGGATTTGATGGGGGCGCGTAATGCTATCTATGCGCATGTGGAAGCACTGGTTGAACAACTGCGCTAATGAGGTTACGGCGGAGAGCAGATTGAGCGACCATGAGCAGTGAAAACGAAAAATGCCCTGACTGTGGGGCGCTATTGCAACCGGGTGAATCCTGCCGCGCCTATTTTGACCAGATGTTGTATTGGGAAACCGAAGAACCGAGTCGTTGGGCAGTGCATCATCTGATGGTGTTGTGCTACCACTTGCAGCATCCGCATCTGTATTCGCCGGAAACGCTGGCAGGCGCACAGTAAATGCTGGTCGATTTTCTGGAAGGCGGCGTTACGCCAGAGATGATGCGGCGGAAGATGCGCGACACAGTGGATTCGGGCAAGCGAAAATTCAAAATAACCGGGGATAAAGTCCCCGGCAAGTATGATCGTGAGATTATGTGGACGATGACGGCGGCGGATGTGGTAGCGAACGGCGCTGACCGCTATGGTGAGTCGGTGGAGGCATGGGCAAAAGCGGTGCTGGCGGCGCTGCGGGCATGAAGATGCCTATTATCTCAGGTTGATTGAAGCTTCTCTTTATCGTGCGTTTTTTGCTGAATCGGCCTGTTTTTGAATTCGGCGCAGCTGGCACAGAGCAGCGGCGCGCCCGGTTCCGGTTCTCGATAACCGTGTTCGGGACAGACCGCGATTCCACAATGATGACAGATACCCACCGCGATTTTGATCGCATAGCGTACACCGCCATCGGCTTCAGCTTTTTTATCACAGATGTAGCAGTTCATGATTGACTCCTAAATCTAATGAGACTGCGACTTCATGGGCTGATGAGCAGCCGACACGGGAATTGATGGTCGCCACAGCGCATCACCCGGATACAGCTTGCGTCCCAGCCAGAGCGATACATACACCAGCCCGACCAGCACCGGAACCTCGACTAACGGCCCCACAACTGTCGCCAGCGCTTCGCCGGAGGCAAGTCCAAATACCCCGATGGCTACCGCAATCGCCAGTTCAAAATTGTTGCTGGCCGCCGTGAATGATATAGTCGCGCTCTCGGCATAGGGGAACTTCAGCAAATAGGAAAGGCCGAAGGAAATCGCGAACATGATGCCGAAGTAAAGCAGCAGCGGCAGGGCGATACGCACCACATCCAGCGGACGTTCCAGAATCACTTCGCCTTTCAGCGAGAACATCATGATAATGGTGAACAGCAGGCCGATGATGGCTGTCGGGCTGAGGCGCGGCATAAATTTCTTTTCATACCACTCCTGACCCTTGATGCGCCCCAGAATCAGCCGTGTCAGGAAACCCGCCGCCAATGGGATGCCGAGGAAAATCAATACGCTTTTGGCGATAGCGCCCATCGAAATGTTCAGCGCCACACTTTGTCCACCGAGCCAGCCGGGCAGGATGGTCAGGAAAAAGTAACCTAAAACGGTATACATGATGATCTGAAAGACCGAGTTGATGGCAACCAGCACCGCCGCATACTCATTGTTGCCGCAGGCCAACATGTTCCAGATCAGCACCATAGCGATGCAGCGTGCCAGCCCAACGATGATGAGTCCTGTCCGGTATTCTGGATAGTCCGGCAGCAGCACCCAGGCCAGCACAAACATCAGCAGGGGGCCAACAATCCAGTTCAAAAAGAGAGAGGTGGCGGATATTTTCCAATTGCCGACAATCACTGGGATTTTGCCGTAATTCACTTTCGCAAGCACCGGATACATCATCCATAACAAGCCGACAGCGATAGGCAGCGACACGGTATCGAGTTTGATGGAATCCAGCGCAGGCGCAAGATCGGGAAATACTTTACCCAGCGCGATACCGAGCGCCATTGCTATGAAAATCCACAGCGGGAGAAAGCGATCAAGAACGGATAGTTTTCCGAAGACACTCCCGGTTGGGTGTGCGGGGAAATTCGCTGTTTGATCAGACATTCATTTTTCTCCTATTTTCAATTCACTGGATTGTCCGCCAATCCAACGAATATGAGCGAGTGTTACCGACTGACGATTATGCTTTTTCCAGAGCGTCAACCAGCCAGGTTGTGACCTCTGCTTCAGTGGGAATGCGTCCGGCGCAGACCACCTTTTCGTTGATGACCAGGCCAGGTGTAGACAGAATGGCATACTTCGTGATGTCTGCCCGATCTGTAACCTTCTCGACCTGAGCATCAACAGCCAGTTTTGCCAGCGCCTGCCGGGTGATGGCTTCGACATTTTTACAGTTTGCACAGCCGGGGCCGAGCACTTTTATGGTTAACATAGAAACCTCCTAAAGCCATAGATTAACTAAGCGGAAATGTTATATTCGGATACAACGACTTCGATTTTGGGTTCAATCACGATTGCCGATTTGACCGAATTGGCGACCAAACTGTATTTCTGGGCGGACTGCAACGCCCGACGAGTACGAGCCTCAACTGCCTTAGGGTCTTCCGCCTCAGACTCAATCCGTATCACCGGCCAGAGACGGACGTGGGTGAAAATTTCCGTCCGGTCGAGTTCGATAAGCTTGGTGCCCTCCGCGCGGCATTCATAGGACAACAGTTTGAGCTTGAAGCGTTCCGCCGCCCAGATGAACATCATCATGATGCAGGTGTTGACGGCAGCGACGAAGGCATCTTCCGGCGTGAGTACACCGGGATTACCCTGAGCATCCGGCGGGGCAGAGAAGTCCATCTCCGGCCCGTTGCCCATGACGACATGACCCCGGTGCTCATCCTTCCATGAAACCGTCGTGTGATAAACCGCCGTGCGGTTCATGGGGTCGTCTCCTTCTGGTTGCAGAACGCTTGATATTCACGCAGCAGGGCGATCATGTAGAGCGGTTCGCTTTCCCGTGGAACCGCGTTGTAAATCTTCACCATCTCCAGCAACTCCTGCGCAATCCGTTCGTCAGGCACTTTCCCGGCAGTGCGGAACTGCTCGAAAATAAGCGGCAGCGCTACCAGCGTGACCGTCTCCCCATTCATCAGCACTTCCTGAACAGGAATGCCTGATCCACATGAGCAGGTGGTCTGGACGGGTTCAGGCGACTCCTCAGTTGGTTGGGACTCAACGAATGCCCCAACACGCCGGCTCCAGGCTTTGCCCAATATCTCATCTACCCGTTCCGCCACGCGCGCCGCTGTTACCTCGACTGCGTGCATCCCGTTTTCGTTGAGTCGTCGCCTGCCTTCGGGGCGTTCCAAGTGGTATTCGGCGATGAGGTCGTTCACAACGACACTGGCAGCCGGTTTTCCCGAATACATCTCAGTCGCCCGCGCGGCGCAGCGTTTGTCGCAGCCGTCTATAGCGATGGTCGGATAAAAGCGGGCAAAGGCGCGATCCCCTTCCCCTCCAGCCAGAAAGAGCGGCAAACAAATCGTCACCGTGTCGCCGGGGCGCAGTTGTTCCAGCACCTTCAGCGCTGCCAACCGCGTGATCGTTCCTTCTGGCAGTTCTTCGCCAGAGCAGGCCACAATCCCAACTTTCTTCTGCGGTAGGTCAGGCATTTCGCCCTCCTTCAGCGTTTTCGCTTGTAAGCGTGTCAACGACGGAAGCGATTTCCTCCGCCAGTACGTGCGCCAGTTTTTGCCCACCCTCGTTGAGTTCAGCGATGCCCTGCGGCTTGAATTCCTTGTGATGGCGATAGGTATCCAGCACCGCGAAATTTCGCGCGACTGTCCCGCCGCTCTCCTGCACCATCTTGGTCGCGCAGGCCAGCTTGCAGCCATCTATCGTCACCGCCGGGCATTCAGCGACTACCTTACGGGCATCTTCATCCCCTAACACCAGCATGGAAAGTGCGATAATCTGTGTATCAGCAGGCCGCAAAGCTTCCGCCACGATGTAGGCTGCCTCACGGCTCACCGTGCCATAGGGCTTGCCGATGCCACTGCATGGCACAACCGCCACTTTTCGTTTCGAGTGGATCATGGTTTCTTCGCCTCCTCCTCCGCCTGGCGCTTCATTATGCCGAAGTAGGTCTGTGCGTCACGCAGCCGAGCGCGGTCAGTCTCCCAATCGGAAGCCTCGATAACCACCAACCAGCCTTCCCCATAGGTATCTCGGTCAATCAGTTCGGGTGCTGTCTCCAGTGCTGGGTTAACCTCGACCACCGTGCCTGCGACTGGTGTCGGCAAACTGATATTGACTTTAATGGTCTCAATCGTTGCTACCTCATCTCCGAAGGCAAGCTGTGTCCCTTCCGGTTTCACTTCAGCAAAGGCGACATCGCCGCTGCGCTGCTGCACGAAATCGGACAGCCCAATACGGACCCGATTTCCCTCAGCCTTAGCCCATACGCCCTCGTCGCTATAGTGACGGTCGGTGGCGACGCGGAAAATAAACTTATCGACAGTCGTCTCCAGAAAATCGGTCATCATCATCTCCTTATCGAGCGCGAGAATGCGGCGAGGCGCTACGGAAGCAGAGGGCAGTCGTCCATAATCTGATTGCTTGTTGTCACGCGCGTTCCGCATATCACATTCAAGAGTGCATGGATTTGGGGATCGGCAATCCGGTAGTAAACCTGCAAGCCATCCTTACGAGTTTTCACAGCGCCCGCATCGCGCAGCACCATAAGCTGCTGTGAGACATAGGCCTGACGCTTCCCCAGTGCGTTTTCAATGTGGCAGACGCAAATTTCACCCTGACGGAGCATATCGAGAATTTGCAACCTCACGGGATGAGATAGTATCTTCAAGGCATTGGCGCTGGCGTTGTAATCCATGCTTTCGCTCGTTATATTCATAAACCTGAATATAGGATAAGGCGCTTGTCTTTAGTGGCGATAGTGATAGGTGTCACAATTCAGGGGATACATCCGGTTAGGTAGGGCTGAGGGGGTAAAAGTGGCACTTCTGTACTAAATGATGGTATAAAAATCTCGTAAATTCCGCGCCGCCCCCCACTTTTTGGGGGATTCACGCTATCATTGTCGTGATAGATTGATTCTCTGACAGGAGTTAAATAAACATCATGCAATGCCCAAACTGTCAGCACTGGAATGAGGCGGGA
>JBGAGR010000358.1:0-6414 GCA_044226645.1 Aggregatilineales bacterium | reverse complement strand
CCTTGCCGAAAATCACCAGATCAACATCGCCCACTTTTTTCACGGCTGCGGCTGCGGCTGTCGCGTAAGCAAGGCTGTCTGTGCCTTCCAGCGCTGCATCCCAGACTCGCACTGCTTCATCCAGACCCATCGCGAGGCTGTGCTTGAGCGCTTCGTTGTGCATTTCCGCGCCAATCGCGATGACGGTGGCTTTGCCTCCACCAGCTTTCGCCTGCAAGATCCCTTCTTCCAATGCATATTCATCCCAGGGATTGACGACTGTCGCTGCGTCGCCCCAGGTTACAGCGCCGTTAGAGCCGACTTCGACTTTGGCGGCAGTATCCGGCGTACTTCGGGTAAATACCACGACGTGCAAGGTTTAACCCTCCTTCAATTGAACGTGCTAAACGCTGAATCTTTCGATAAGATAAGGCTATTTTACTGGAATTCTGGTGAAAAATCGAATCAAGATTAGATTAATTGGGAGGGCTTATGATTTCACGACGTGCCTGCATGATTCTGGCGCTAGGATGTCTGTTATTAGTGTTCACGGTTCCTTCGTTGGCGCAGGAGACAGCCCCAGCTTATCAGGTGGTAGCTTATTTCTCTTCCTGGGGTATCTATGATCGTCAGTATTTTGTGACGGATATTCCGGCTGATATGGTCACGACCATCAATTATGCCTTCGCGTTCATTTCCGATGATGGCGAAATCATGTTGGGCGACGAGTGGGCGGATACACAGTATTTGTATCCCGGCGACAAGGAAGATGAACCGCTGCTGGGAAATTTCAAACAGCTTCAACTGCTGAAAGCCGCGCATCCCAATCTGCGAACCGTGATTTCTGTAGGCGGGTGGACAGGCTCGGCAAAATTCTCCGATGCTGCCCTGACCGATGAATCGCGCAAGAAATTCGCAGGCTCCTGCGTGGATTTCATTACAAAGTATGGCTTCGACGGCGTGGATATTGATTGGGAATATCCGACGGGCGGTGGCGATTCAGCCAATATCGAACGTCCGGAAGATGCCGCGAATTTCATTCTGATGCTGAAGGAACTGCGTACTCAGCTCGATGCGCAGGGCACGAAAGATGGCAAACACTACCTGCTGACGATTGCGGCTGCTGCTGGAAAAGACGGTTATTCCAAGCTGGATATGAAGCAGATTTATCCGCTCCTCGACTGGATAAATGTGATGACCTATGACTTCAGCGGCTCGTGGAGTGATGTGACCGGCTTCAACGCGCCATTGTACGATTCCACCGATAATCCACCGGAAGGCGGCAGCGCGGATTCGATTATTCAGGGCTATGAAGGTGCGGGCGTACCTGCCGAACGGTTGGTTATGGGGGTGCCATTTTATGGGCGCGGCTGGACAGGTGTCGCCAATACCGATAATGGACTGCATCAAGCGTATACGGGTTTCCCTGATGGCAGCGAAGATGGCGGCCTCGATTATCGTGCACTGGTTGACAGCTATATCCCGACTTATCAGCGCTATTGGAATGATGTTTCGCAAGTACCCTGGTTATATGATGCGGCCAGCAAAACCATGATTAGCTACGATGACCCGGAATCACTGAAGATGAAGGTGGGTTATGTGAAAGAGAAGGGGTTGGGCGGTGTGATGATCTGGGAACTGGCTTCGGATGATAGCGATCACAGCCTTCTGACAGCACTGCATGATGCTTTAGTAGGAAATTAGTACCGGACGGGCGATTGAGGGATATGAACGACCATATCTCTCAGTTGTTTTATGCCTGACTGAGGATGGCTTCGAGCAAATCGTCGAGTGTAAGTTCCTGCGCGAGGGTTTTAGCATCCAACATGACACGCGGACAAAGTTCCGCTTCCAGATCGTTGTAGAGCGCTTGAGCGCGTTTTTTCGTCTCGTCACGAACGGGATATTCCAGCGCGATGGTGAGGATTTCAGCGGCGCGTTCTTTTTCGCCTTTCTCAACCATATATTCAGCCATTTTGATTAGGATGTCCAGCACCGATAAGATGGCTTGGTTTTGCATGGCGATTCGCAGCACTTTATGAAACTGTTCCATCCGGGAAGATCCGATCCAGGTAGCCAAAGGAATGAGTAGGTGGGGGCGACGGAAGCGCCACCCCCGAATGAGACCTAGAGATTCTTGACCAAGTTCGAGAAGATGTTACCGATGGCCGGTCCGAGCAGCGCCAGAATGACGATGACGACGACGGCGACCAGCACCAGGATGAGCGCATATTCTACGAGACCCTGGCCTTCTTCACGGGGTTGATACAACATGGATAATTCCTCCACTAGATAATCTCTGCTGTATATATTTACAGCTTACTGTACGATAAAACAGGATGTGTTTTCAGTCAAGCCGAGAAGCATTAAGAAATTGAAAAAATCGGGGTTGTGAGAGGAAAGGTAGGGTGGTCATTACAACCACCCCTAATCTCAGATTACAGACGCTTGACCAGAAGGTTGGAGAATAGATTACCAATGGCTGGACCTGCAACCGACAACACGAGGATGACGACCACAGCGACCAGTACCAGGATGAGCGCGTATTCTACGAGACCCTGGCCTTCCTCACGAGGTTGAAACAACATGATAAAGACACCTCACAAGATAAAGACGGACAAGAAGATGATGAATCTGTGATAGAGATATTATCTCACCTTACCACGCGATTTTGTTGGGTGTCAATTGGAGCAATCTTAATTATTGGCTATAACGAAGTGGACATCGGGGGAACCTGATCGAGGTGCGTTTTTAATTGCACAATCGCCGTCTGAATAACAGGATTTGTGATTAGATTGGCGGCGATAATTTGTGACATCCAATATTGGTCATTGATGTTAGTGGCATAAATTGTATTGAGGATGTCACGATTGAAACCATATTGTAAGAGGTTAGGGTATTCCTGGGCAGCATGAAATTTTAAGGTCGCCAGAATGGTTTCGATACTCATTTGACGACCATCGAGTTTGAGTTTTATGGACTGCCGCTCATTTTTGTCCAGACCATTTTGATCTGCGGCTTTTAAAACCTGTTCTGTCAGAAAGCCCATCTGCTTTGTCCAGATCACCAATGGATGCTGCTGAGGCTTCTCGCCTCGAATGGTCATCTGGAGGGCACGGATGAAAGCGCGGATATAACGGGAGAGGGTGTTCAAAAGACTTTGTCCCCATAAATGGGATGAGGGCGTATAACGCCCCCATCATTTTGTTTAACGATTGAGCGCAGTTTTTATTTTGCGCCCATCACTGCGCCGAGCGTCACACAGGCATTGCAGGTGTTGTTCGGACGAATGATAGCATAACCGGCCTGCGGATCTGCACCGTAGTTGGTTGAGTCCACATTCCAGATCATGAACAGGCGGACGCGCCCACTGTTCTTCGCAAGTGTCGCGGCTTCAGCCAGCCAGACTGCCTGATCCTGTGCGGTTACATTGGCTGCCCAGGCGAAAGCGGTTGGCAGTGGGCCGTAACCTTCGGGCGACAGATAACCGATTTCGGTGAAGCAGAGCGGTTTACTGGGGAAGACACTGGCATACAGGTTCACCATCGTCTGATAGTAACGGGTGTAGTGGCCTGAATTACCGCGTGGATCACCGCTGGTCTTGCTGGGTGACAAAATACCTTCATTATAGTGGATGCCTACGCAGTCCATCGAATTGGCAGCGCCAGACTGCGCCATCTGCTGTAGGAAGATGTTGTCATCGCAGCCTTCTGTAGCACATTTGCCACCGAAGAAGCCCGTTGGAGCAGGTGCGGCGCTGATGACGAGAATATTGCCATTGACTCTCTTGATTGCCGCATAAGCAGCCGCCAGCATCTGGGCATAATTCGACCCGCTGACCTGACCATTAGGCCATTCGGCGTTGATGTTCGGTTCGTTCCAGACTTCAATAGCGTCCGGGCCGAGTGCGGCTACACCAGCCAGGAAATTGGCGAAGTTTTGGTAATACTGGGTGGGGTTAGCCGCCAGTTGGTTTTTGTCGCCGACGATGCTGAGGAGCGACTTGAAGCCGTTGCTGTGGGCGGCATCAATAGCACCCTGCGCACTGTTGGCAGGATCACTACCGTTCCAACGAATCTGGCTCTTTGCCCAGGTCATACCTGCGCCCTTCATCTGGGCAGGATATGAGAAGCTGAATACATGACCACCGATTTCAAAGCCGCCAGAAACAGGAACAGGCGGGGGATTATTGCCGCCGGGAGGCGGGGTCGGTACAGTTCCAGAACCGCCGCTGATGTTGAGAACCTGTCCGGGGTAAATCAGGTTCGGGTTGGCAATGTTGTTACGGGTCGCGATGTCCTGAATGGTGGTATTGAAACGACGGGCAATCGCGCCCAGCGTATCGCCACGCACAACTGTATAGGTTGTCGTTCCTGTTCCGGGTTGTCCGCCGGGCTGGGCTGTCGCCACCGGGGGAGGGTTTGTCCCGCCCGTTGTGCCGGGAATGACCAACTGCTGACCCACATAAATCAGATTATAGTTTGCGATGTTATTGCGCTGGGCGATAGCCGCCATCGAGACGTTATAGCGCAGTGAAATACGGAATAAGTTCTCGCCTGCTGCTACCACATGGACGACTTCGCCGGAGTTTTGTTGGGCAAACACCGGAAACGCCAGCGCGAAGAGGAGCGCCAGCAAGCCCAATACCAAAATAATACGACGCATAGAGGCTCCTTTTTTTCAGGTTTTTTATTTAGCCTAATCTGCAAAAAGCATAAACATTGTAACATGATGCTCGAAAACGCGCAGGTTGGTTAGCCTATGTTTCCTCGTCGCCTATGTAGGAATAAAGTATGTATGGTTGATACTCGTTACGGTTGATGACGTATAACCGGCACAATTCCAGAGCTGTGTTTCAAAAAATGACTGATTTTTGGTTAATTGTGATAGCTCTGATTGCTGATTTTTGTTGAGTTTTGCCCCATAAACTTTTCGGGCATTCCCTATAATGATAAGAATACATGTGAAAAAATCACAAGTGCCCCAACGTCTGATGTACTGCGCAAGTAGTATGTCTTAACCCAGCTATTTTCCGAAGTACCTCCTTCTGCTAGGCCGCATGAGATTTTATCTTATGCGGCCATCTTGTTTTGATGCGGTAGATACAGAGATAGAGGTCGGTTGGTTTGACCACGGTCTTGTTTTCAACTTCTGACGAATGTGTATACTTGATGTTAATTACTGAATTCATTGGGTAAATCCTCATGTCCTCTGCCAAACTCGATTGGGAAGCGGTCTGGAAAAGCCTGAATTGGGATGATGGGACGCACTTGCAGGAGGTTGAGCAGGAACGCCTGCGTCAGCGTGCCCAACAATATGCCGCGCCGCTGGTTGAAGTGGAAGTGGTTGCGGAGGATGCCCGGTCTATTCTGGTCTTCGAACTGGGCAAAGAGAGCTATGGGATTGATGTGATGTTGGTGCGCGGACTGCGTACAGTGCCGCATATTACCCCGGTTCCCGGCACGCCCGATTTTTACAGGGGCATCATTAATCTGCGTGGGCAAATTATCACCGTGTTGGATTTACGCCTGTTTTTCGGGCTGGGCGGAACGGAAGTCGCTGATCAACCTGAGGAAATTGTGCTGGCGCAGGTTGGCACTCTCCAGCTTGCCTTACTGGCACATCATATTCGTGGTGTTGTGAGTTATGCCGCGTCTGAAATTAAATCTGTCGAACAGCTCCCGTATGCCCTTGGCATTACGCAGGATCGTACTCTTGTTTTAAATCTCAGTCAGCTTTTTGACGATGACCGGTTAGTGGTTGGAGTGGAAGTATGAGCGTCACGACGAATCAAAATGACCATGTTATGCGCGCGGCTGAATCAGCTACGCATACGATGACAATTGCCGCCGGGGTTGCGGCTGCGGTTCCGGTGCTGCTCCTCGCGCTGACTCTGAGCCATTACATGAGCGTACCTTCGATCTTGCTCTGGGTGATTGGCTCACTGGTGGGAGGTTGGTTATTTGGGATTTTGGTTCACCGTTCATCACGCCGCCATTTTGAGCGTACCCTGACCCGCTTCACAGAGACATTAGAGCAAGTCGTGATCGGTGATCTGCGCCAACGGTTGGATGTGAGTGCCCTGACATCCCGAACGACTGAAGAACAAATGCTGATTCGGTTGGCACAGTCGGTCAACCGGATGTTGGATCGCTTGCAGGACGTGACACAGGAAATCAGCAACGCGCTGCACCAGATTAATCATGACACGCAGGAAATACTGGATGCGGCGGCGCGTCAAATCGTCATGGCGAATGAACAGGACTCGGTGGTGACTGAAACCACAGCAACGGTGAATGAAGTCCGGGCGACAGTGACGGAAACGGCGGAACGCGCTCAGAGTGTGGCAGAAACGGCGCAAATTTCAGTGGATGTTTCGCGGGTGGGAACGGAAGCGGTACAGCAAACGGTATCCGGTATGGAATTGATTCGCCG
>JBGAGR010000357.1:0-6392 GCA_044226645.1 Aggregatilineales bacterium | reverse complement strand
AACACGCTTGATGCCATCGGCGGCCTGCTTCATCACACCCATGCCAATTTCGGTTGATCCGGTGAAGGAGATTTTGCGCACAAGTGGATGGGTTACCAGCGCATTCCCGGCTACACTGCCCGACCCGGTGATGACATTCAGCACACCTTCCGGCAGTCCGGCTTCCAGCACCAGATCAGCTAAGGCTAAGGCGCTCAAGGGGGTAGCACTAGCGGGTTTGACGACGACTGTGTTGCCCATCGCCAGCGCGGGAGCGATTTTCCAGGCGGCAATGACCAGCGGGAAATTCCAGGGGACGATCAGGGCACATACGCCGAACGGTTCGCGGAAGGTCATGTGTGTACCGTTGGCGTTAACCGGAATGGTCTGTCCGTGAATTTTGTTGACGGCTCCGGCATAGTATTCGAAGGTGTTGGCAACACTGCCGATTTCGCCACGCGCCGCGCTGATCGGTTTGCCACCGTTGCGCGATTCGATCTGCGCGAGAAACTCCGATTTTTCGCGAACCAGATTGGCAATACGCTGCAATATCTGACCCCGTTCGCGGGTATGAATCTGCTTCCATCTACCTTCGGTGAAACGGGCGTGGGCGGTTTTTACCGCATTATCCACATCGGCGGCGGTGGCCTGCGCTACCTGCGCGATAATACTGCCATCAGCGGGGTTAAAAGCAGAAGCAGTTTTGCCATCAGCACTGGTGACACGCTTGCCGTCAATCGAGAGTCCTTCAAAGGGGATTGTTGTCGTAACCATATTGCTTATCCTATTCCGGTGTCACATACGCAGCGGTGATACCACCATCGACCAAAAAGTCTGTCCCGGTGACGAAAGAGGATTCGTCCGAAGCCAGATAGAGCGCGGCGTAAGCGATTTCCTTCGCTTCACCAAAGCGCCCCATCGGGACATGCACCAGACGGCGCTGTTTTTTCGCTTCGGTGTTAAGGAAGCTCATGAGCAGTTCGGTACGCAGTGGGCCGGGGCACAGAGAATTCACGCGGATATTCTCACGGGCGTGGATGATCGCCAATTCGCGGGTCATGGCTAACACGCCACCCTTGCTGGCGGTGTAGGCGATTTGCGGTGTGGCTGCGCCGAGATGGGCGACGAATGAAGCGGTGTTGATGATCGAGCCGCCGCCTGCCCGTTTGAGCGCCGGGATGCCATACTTGCAGCCGAGGAATACGCCCTTCAGATTGATCGCCATCGTCAAATCCCACACATCTTCCTCGGTAGTCACGGCATTGTCGTCGTTGTGGTGCATGATTCCGGCGTTGTTGAACATGACATTCAATTTACCGAAAGTTTTTTCCGCCACAGCCACCATATTTTCACAGTCCGCCGCTTTAGAGACATCGGCATGAACATAAACGGATTTGCCGCCTGCCGCCTGAATATCCTCTACCGTTTTCTGGCCCGCCGCGTCGGACACATCGACCACCACGACACACGCGCCTTCCGAAGCGAACAGAAGCGCGGTTTCACGTCCGATACCGTTACCGCCACCCGTAATCAGGGCGACTTTATCCTGCAAACGCATTTTCAAACTCCTACACAATGGGTTAATCTGGCGGCAATTGTAGCGGATTTAATGAGCGGCGATAAGTGAATCTACGTTTTAGATAGGGGGATGAAAAACGCAGCTACAATGAAGCCGATGAAGACAATAATCACTCCTGCCGCATTAAACGACCCATCCCTGACGTAGGAAACAATCATGATAATTGCTCCAACAAGAATGATGACCGACACAATGACTGCACTTGCACCAGTTAAAACGAAAGTCCGACCTCCCCGAAAGAGACTAATGTTGAATTCCCTGGCAAGAATTCCATACAGGCCAATCAGGGCAATAATTATTCCAAAAATAAGCTCCATCGCGACTATCCAGTCATCTCGCCGGAAACATCAGCCTGCCAGCAAAGCCGCGACATCGTCTTCAGATACATCGTTCCAGCCTAACTCACCCATGATGCGCAGTTTTTTCAGCAGGTAGGCTTTGACTTCTTCAAGCTGGGCGATACGGGCATCGATTTCATCGAGTTTATGCAGGAAGAAAGCCTCTTTTTCCTCAACGGTGAGCTGGTTAGCTTCCCAGGCATCAATGGAATTGCCGATTTCGGATAGGGTCAGGCCGATGCACTGTCCGCGTTTAATCAATTCCAAGCGGCTCACAGCGCGTTCGGTATAATCGCGATAGCGGTTGGACTGGCGGGTGAAGTGCTTCTCACTGAGCAGACCGCGTTTCTCGTAAAAGCGGATGGTGTCGATAGAAAAACCCGAGATTGCTGCCAATTCGCCGATTTGCATTTTGACCTCTTGACTCTGGACTATACTCCATAGTTTACACTCCTTCAGTAAGCATTTCAATCATGTGGAGAATACAAATCATGGCGGGACAGTATGTGGTGATTACAGGTGCATCGAAGGGTATTGGACGGGCAACCGCACTGTATCTGGCACAAAGAAATTTTCAGGTATTCGCCGGGGTACGGAATCCGAAAGATGGCGAGGCATTGAAACAGGAAGCGGGCAGCAATCTGACTGCACTCATTATCGACGTGAGCAAGCAGGAAACCATCACCGAAGCCGCCACACAGGTGCAAAAAGTGGTTGGCAGTAACGGATTATTCGGGCTGGTAAATAATGCCGGAATCGCGACTGCCGCGCCACTCGAATTTCTGCCGCTGGAAGAACTGCGTCAGCAGCTTGAAGTCAACGTAGTCGGACAGCTTGCTGTGACACAAGCCTTGCTCCCGCTGATTCGGCAGGCGAAGGGACGCATCATCAATATCACCTCGATTGGCGGGAAAATCGCAGGGCCGATGATCGGCGCGTATCATGCCTCGAAATTCGCGCTGGAAGCGATGACCGACACATTGCGCTTGGAACTCAAGCCCTGGGGGATTGAAGTGGTGGCGATTGAACCGGGACAAATCGCCACGCCGATCTGGGATACCTCCATCGCTACATCGAACCGGATTATGGACAGTGTGGGCGCAAAAGCCAACGAATTTTACGGCGCACGCATCAGCAAAACGCAGGCGAACGCTCAAGCTGCCAGCAAAACAGGTCTGCCGCCGGAAAAAGTGGCGGAAGTGATTGCCGAGTCGCTGACATCTCCGCGCCCGAAAACGCGCTATCTGATCGGCAGGGACGCGAAAATCGCCGGGAATATTATCGCGCGGCTGCCAGATCGACTGCGTGACCGTTTAATGCTGGCGCGTTAGGATTCGGCTAATTCACAAGTGACGATCTGATGGGGCGAACCGTCCGCGAAGATTGAACCGTCGTAATCACCGAGCTTTTCGACAATGCGAAGGCCGTTCAGAGTCAGCAGCGCGTCCAATTCCTGCGGGAAGAATATACGCATGGGGAGGTCGCCTGCTGGCTCGATTGTGCCATTCTTCTCATAAAACCAGCGGTTGAGCTTCATCTGGGTGGCGCTATCGTAGCGCGATTCCTCATAGACGATGACCGGCTGGTTATCCGCCGGGTCGATAAAATCCAACGCGCGATAACGTTCGATTTTGAGCAGCAGGTCAAGACGCGGGTTAAACATATCTACTATGTATTTTGAGTCGGCGCGCATATGCCTCCGGACAGATTTCAAGTGACGCTGAATGTCGTCGAGCGTATTCAGATGAGTAAATGAGTTGGCAATGATGAGGATATTGGCAAAGGTGCGCCCCAGATCGAAATTACGCATATCGCCTGAATGCAAATCAACCTGTAAACCCCGCTCGGCTGCTTTGCGACGTGCCTCATCCAGCATCGAGGGGGCGTAATCCAGACCAGACAATGGTAAACCCGCTGCGGCTAATTCGAGCAGAATTCTACCCGTGCCGCAGCAGATTTCCAGACAATCGCCACCATAGCGCTGAAGCAAGTCAATGTAAAATTGTGCATCGCGGGTGTGGTCAAAGAGCCGATCATAGATGGCCCCCTGCTGGTAAAGGGGCAAAACAGTATTCATCTGGCGCAGCCTCCGTTGGTTTATAGATTATCTTCAGGCACAGTAGACTCTATTGACCCATTAAGAACCAATTTAGACTACTATAATCCCTGCGCACGGATTCAGCAATACTCGCTTTAGTCCAATACGACGATTTTCTGTGTCAGTCATGAGAGTAGTTCGTTTCTGGTAATTAGTTCGAAAAGGCAAGACAATCGAGTATTGCACTTGTGAGTTTCTAAAAAACTAAAAACCACCGACGAACAACTATCGCCCCCTATATCTGCTCGAAGTAACGGGCGCGTTCCCAGGTCGTCACGGCGCGGTCATAGGCGGCCTGTTCGGTTTTATAGAAATGCAGGTAGTGTTCGACCACTTCTGCGCCAAAGGCTTCACGGGCAAATGTGCTGTACTCCATTTTCTCAATAGCATCGCGCAAGGTACGCGGAACCTGCGGCAAATTCCGGGCGGTGTAGACATCGCCTTCGAAAATGGGCGGCGGTTCGATCTTGTTGAGAATACCATCCAGACCGGAGGCAATCGCTGCCGCATAAGCCAGATAGGGGTTGATGTCCGCACCGGGAATACGCGACTCGATGCGCAGCGATTTGCCATGTCCGACGACGCGAAAGCCAGCGGTACGGTTGTCGTGACTCCAGGCGAGGCTGGTCGGTGCCCATGAGCCGGATTGATAGCGCTTGTAGGAATTGATGGTCGGGGCGTAAAACGGCATGAGTTCGGCTGTGTGGGCAATCCAGCCACCGAGAAACCAGCGGAATAAATCTGAGCCATGCACCGGGCCAACGGGCTTATCTCCCGCGAACAGATTCTCCTTGCTGGATTCGTCCGACAAACTCAGATGAATATGGCTGCTTGACCCGGCGTAACGATCATCCGTTTTTGCCATGAAGCTGACCGATAAGCCTAACTGGTGCGCCAAATCCTTGAAACACTGCTTATAGAGGCTGTGACGATCAGTCATGGTGAGCGCGTCAGCATAGCGGATATTGAGTTCATGCTGACCCGGCCCCCACTCGCCTTTGCTGGATTCCACCGGGATGCCACTGGCAGAAAGATGCCGCCGCGCTTCCGCATTCAGGACTTCTTCCCGCGTGCCTTGCAGCATATGATAATCTTCGATGTACGCGCCAAAATGATTGAGATTGTCATAACGCTTTTCACGGGCGGTTTTGTAGGTTTCGTCAAAGATGAAGTATTCGAGTTCGGAAGCGCCCAAGGCTTTGTAACCCGCCTCTGCCAGAGCAGCAATCTGTTTACGCAGGATGCTGCGTGGGGCGACGCTCACCATACTGTCAGTTTTATCATCGTAAATATCGCAGATCACCAGCGCGGATTTGTCCAGCCAGCTTGCGACGCGCAGGGTGTTCATATCCGGCACACAGTGGAAATCACCGTAGCCGAGTTCCCAATTGGCGTAGGAATAGCCTGCAACCGGTTCCATCGGCAGATCAACGGTCAGCAGATAATTGCAGGCGTGCATCCCGGAATCGGCAACCTGGTCGAGAAAAAAGTCCGCCGTCACGCGCTTGCCCATAAAGCGCCCGTAAAGATCGGTGAAGACGGCTATAACCGTATCTATCTCCCCCGACTCTACTTTTTGGTACAGTGCTTCCAGCGTCAACATGCCGCGCAGCGCTTGAGTAGACATGAATTTTCCCTTCACAGATTGAAATAGAGAGGCAATTATAACGTGATACGCTCATTCCGGCATGAGACTGAAATTTAGGCGAGTGTTAGCTTAACGGGGTAACTTTATAGTAGCGGTAAAATATTTTTTAAGGAAACACCTATGGTTGAAGTCATGCTTTTTGGACTTGTACCCGGTGGATTACTGCTGTATGTGGGCAGGCGCATTGGTGAAAGCCAGCCGCCTGAACAAGCCGCTCGCCACCTTCTGTATTTTCTTCTGGCGGTACTCCTCATCATTCTAACTGGCGGGTTATTCGTCGATGGGCAGCAAATAAGCTCTCTCCTGATGACGATCACCGCACCCGTCGCAGCCGTCATTGTTCCGCTCATCTACATGCACTGGCGAGCAACCCCATCCCTGCACACTCGTCAAATCACCATCACACTACTGGTGAGTGCGGTAGCTGTGGTGGGGCTGGTTTTCGCTTACGCACAGATACATCATGACATTTACTGGGCGATCATGACATTAGGCAGCGGCGCTGTCATCGCCCTGATGGGGATGCTGATCCGTGCAAGCGGTTGGGGACGCTGGCTGGCATGGTTGGGATTGGGCGTTATTCTAGCGGCTGTGCTGGCACAGGGGTTTCTCCAGAATGCCACCATCCTGAGCTGGCCCCAATGGTTGCAAAACAGCCTTGATATTGTCGCATGGATTATCTGGCCTATAGCCGCTGTGACGCTGATTGGTATGATCGTCCCGAAGTACATAGCCCCTCAAAACAAACCG
>JBGAGR010000356.1:0-6674 GCA_044226645.1 Aggregatilineales bacterium | reverse complement strand
ATGTTGAAGTACATGTAGATGACAAAGACTTGCAGCGCAGCTCCCACAATCCAGACCACACGGCGGTTCACCGCAATCAACAGCACCGCTCCCAGTGCATAAGCCAGCCCTGCTGGAAATCCGAAAACCTGATCTGTGGCAGTATCCAATACCCTAAAGACATTGAAGCCGATCAGAAAGTAAATGATGGCGGTTATGGCGGATAGGAAAGCTGCAAAGTATAGGATTGGTCGCCACCATCCGTCGCTCGTTGAATGTTGATAGGTTGACATTGCTTTTCCCCTTAATGTCTACTTGACTTATCCAAAAACTTTGGATGAAAGCTCATTTGCCCAGGTGCGGATGGCATCCCAGTCCCGGTGATCGCCCTCTGACCACACCCCGGACATCACACTGATACGAAACTTGATTCTGTCGCTCATTGACGGTACTTTGTTGATGTCGAGTACGCCGGCAAAGAATCCTTCACTCATTGGCTTGACCAGCGCGCGCACCGGAGACAGCCAATCCTCAACACCGGCCTGCTTTCGCCACGCGAAGGGTTTGCGGTTTAATTCTGCCCGGTGAGTCTGCACGAACTGCATGGCTTCCGGCAGCCATTGCTTCCCTTGAATGGCGCTGCCCGCGACGACTGCCGCATAGGGCGTAAGATCGGTTACTTCCTGCATCGGGCGCACCTCGACCTCAGCACCGTTCGCAGTGAGTGTCTTGCCAATGGCCTCCGCCACGCCAGCGGTAGAACCGCCCCGGCTGGCATACGTCACCAGGATTTTGTTTGACATCATGTGTTGTCCTTTTTGCCTGTTCTTCGCTCAGAATACCGGGGTGGGATGGCTTGGCTGTCTGAGCGTGGCGGGTAGTTTGCCAGCCCAGACGCGGATAGCATCCCAATTGCGATGATCTGTGAGCGTCATGCCGTGAAGTGGGCTGGCGGGTAAGACTGCTAACAGGCGGTGACCGAAGTTCAGTTTCGCGGGATCGTACTTGCCGATAAACATCTCAAGCGCAGCCGGTTTCAACCAGGTGTACTGCGCCAGGTCTTTATCAAGCTGCTCGCGCGAACCCTGCATTTCCGTCTCATCTGTACCGATGGGGCCGAGCGCGAAAATCGCTACCGGGCGACGAGTCAATGTTTCCTGACGCTGCTTCAGAAATTGGTGTGCGTCAGGATGCCATTTTCCAATATAAAGTGCTGCGCCTAACACGATTGCATCATAGCCGTCGAGCGTTTTCACATCTTTCATCGCCCGAAGCTCAATTTTCAGACCTTTTTCACGCAGAGTTGCCGTGATAGTTTCGGCAACTTCCTGTGTTGAACCGTAGCGCGTTGCATATGCTACTAAAACCGAATCGGACATGATCTCCCCTCTGTTTCCACAAATTTGCTCTACACCTGTATACGCAAAACAGGTTGCTTGGGTTGTGCAATTTATCACAAACTCTGGATGGTTAGTCTCAACGACTTCTACAGCACTTGTTTTATAGACTGCGTGGGTAACATGCTATGGGGGATTTGCGGCGAGGCCGGAAGAAGAATCACGAGCTGACGTTGATCTGGCGCAGGGTGACATAATCGCCTTCGTCGGTAGACAATCGCTGTCCGCTGGCAAAATCATACAGCCCTGCCAACAGTCGATAGGTTCCCGGCGTGAAATCGCTCGGCAGGGTGATGGTAAAGGCCGGACTGACCAGCGTTTCGGAGGCATCATCCCATGTGAGAGTCGAACGTAAGGCGGGTGTTCCATCGGCCTGCGCCAGGGCATTATGTTCATCGAGTGACGAGAGGTGTAGATATAGATGATAATCCGCCATCGGTTGCTGTCCGGCCTGCCAGTACAGGCGCAGGGTCAGGCTGTCTCCCGGCCTGAGATCGGTTTTATCCAGATCGTAACCCACCAGCTTGATACCATTGCTGAACGGCCTGTCGATTTCATGCTGAATCGGTTCCAGACGATAAATGTAAAACGGATCGCCGCGCCAGTTCTGCTGTGCATCCGGCGGCGGAAAAGCTTTTAAAAAGAGCATCTGGTCATGGTCAAATGGCAGTATCGGGTCATCGCCGGGATAATTTCCATCCAGATGCACATAACGGATGCCTTCACCAATCCACTCATTGAACGGGCGCTCCAGAAAGAAATTGGTTTCCACCAGTGGACGTGACGGGCCAAAATAACCGCCCCATATCGGATTAAACAGCCGCCAGTACCATTTCTGTCCCTCTAATCCGGTAATCGCCAGCGTACCCGGTTCGAGCGATGCTGCTGACCAATCGACAAATTCCCGTTCGGTAGAGGGATAGGTGAGCGCCACCATCTGCTGGACGCGCGTGGTGAGTGGAGGAATGACCCAGAGGCCGACCAGAATCGCCAGCGGAATCACTGGACGGATGTGAAATCGCTTGCTGATGGTATACCCTGCGCTCACCAATGTTGTCGCAATGAGAATCACCAGCGTACTCGATACGGGCGATAGATAACGATCTTTAAGCGGATCCCACACCAGAAATGATGACACCAGCCAGATATGGAGCAGACTGAAGATGACCATCATTGACCACAAAACACGCTTATCGGCATTCGCTTGCCGGAAAAATAAATAGGTTCCCACCAGCATCGTAATCAGCAGCAGTCCAATGGCGAACGTACCGACCTGCGCCGATGCGACATTGTAGAGATACAGAACGCGCGTCGGATTCACCAGATTTTGCAGCCCGTTATGGGTGAACTGCGAGGGTTCAGCATTCCCTTGATCGACCAGCGCGCCTGCCCCGTAGACTTTTAGCAGCAGAACAGCGGTCAGGATAATTACGCCGAACTGTACGAGCGTCACCAGCAGCCAGCGGCGATTATCTGACCACGCCAGCCATAGTGTAACGCCGACACTCAACCCTAGCACTGTAAAAATGCTGTATTTGGCGGCAACCGCAAGTGACCCAAACACGGTGCTGATGATTGCCCATTTTCGCTGCTTCGTATCAAGTGTTTTCAGTGCTGCCCATATCGAAGCGGTGATGAATACGGCTTGCCAGGGTTCAGTCAGTGCCAGTCGCATCTGTGCCTGGACGATAGGCAGTATCGCCCAGGTAAACGCTGCGAGAACACCCACGAGTTGTGAATGCAGGTGCGTTCCGATTTGAAAAATCAAGTAAACCGTGATGAGGTTAGCGGCGGCTCCGAGCAAGCGCACGATGCGGATAATCAATTCGGCGTGCTGGACAGCGGATGTTCCGGTGATGGCTTCGGTCACGCGCTGGGTGATAGCGAATAATCCCATGACGATAGGCGGGTAGCCTTTCACGGACATGACCGGATAATCACCTAATCCCCGGTCATGGAAGGTTTGCACCAGCAGAATGCCTTCGTCCGTATCCAGCACGGGCAGGCGGTCATCATAGCCGATCAGTAAAAACACCGCCGCGATTATGAGCAGAATGAGTAGGGGATAGAATCGACGTGCCGCAGACGAAAGACTAGCTTGCATGGACAGGCACGCTCCTTAATCACACTTGCTGCACAGTTATGGATTAGTCGTCGAACCAGTCAGTCGGCTGGCTGCGAATACACTCCTGCGCGATGATGCAGAATGCGATGTTTGGAGCGCGTCGTTATAGTAGGGACACGATATATCGTGTCCCTACTCATCACTTTTAACTTTCAGAATCCGCTCATGAAGCTCAGATCGGCGCGGCCTTTTTGCATGGCGCTGATGGCTTGCAGCAAGCCGTGACGGTTGCGGCGGATATTTTCGTCCTCAACATTGACCATGACCTTGTTGAAAAACTCGGTGACTGCCGGGAGCATCGGCGCGAAGGCGCTCAGGAATGCATCCACATTATCGCCTTCTTTCAGGTTCGCTGCCGCGTCCTGATAGGCTGTATAGAGGCGTTTTTCAGCCTCTTCCTGGAACAGCGTTGGATTCACGCCGTAAGTTTCTGCTTCGCCACGTGTGATACGGACACATCGCGCGAAACCGTCCAGCAGCGCTTCCCAATCTTCACGCTTTGCCCAATCGGTCAAGTGGCGTAATCCTTCGACAGCGCGGAAGGGATTTTCGCTCTGCTCCGCCAGCACTGCCGCGATCACATCACGAGGCCAGTCCTGTTCTTCCACCCATGCGCGTAAGCGTCCGCCGATAAATTCCAGCACTTCTTCGCGTGTACTGGCAGGCACACGCACCGGCTGTACCTGCATCACCCGTTCAATCGCTGTGTCGAGGTCAACATCCAGCTTTTTACTCACCGCAATCTGGATGACACCTAACGCAGCACGCCGCAGACCGTAAGGGTCAGCCGTTGATTTTGGCGCGAGTCCAACCGCGAACAACCCGACCAGGCTGTCCAGACGATCCGCCAGTGCCAGCAGTGTCCCGGCAAATCCGGTGGGCAGAATGTCATTCGCGCTGCGCGGCAGCCAGTGTTCGAAAATCGCGTCAGCAACTGCGTCCGGCTGACCTTCCAGACGCGCATATTCGCGTCCCATGATGCCCTGCAAAGCGGTCATCTCGACCACCATGCGCGTCGCCAGATCGGCCTTGAGGATATGTGCCGCACGCTGGGCGGTTTCGGTATCCTTCGCGCTGATGCTCAACAGCTTGCCGAGCGGGTCAACCAGTTGACCGATACGGTCATTTTTGTCGAGCATTGAGCCAAGCTTTTCCTGAAACGTTAGTGTCGAAAGGCGCGGCAGATAGTCGTTGAGCGGCTTCTTGCGATCTTCCGCATAGAAATAAGCCGCGTCGGAGAAACGCGCCCGAATCACCTGCTCATTCCCATGCGCGACTTTATCCAGATGCTGGTCGTCACCGTTGCGCACGGTGATAAAGTAAGGCAGCAGTTCGCCGTTGGCATTTTCTACCGGGAAGTAGCGCTGGTGTTTGCGCATGACCATGACCAGCACATCGCGCGGCAGTTCCAGATATTTTTCCTCAAAATGTCCGAGCAGTGCGGTAGGCCGTTCGACCAGATTGGTCACTTCGTCCACCAGACCGGGATCATCCGGCACACGTCCGCCCACGCTGGCGGCGATTTTGTTGACCTGTTCAATCACATCATTACGGCGCTGTTCACCGCTCAGGATGATGCCCTGATCTTTCATCGCGTCGAAATAGGGCTGCAATCCATTCACCGTGATTTCCGGCGAACCGAATGGACGCAGACCGCGCGTGACGTTCCCGCTGGCGATTCCGGCATATTCGAAGGGGACTACGGTGTCGCCAAAAAGGGCAGTATACCAGCGTACAGGCCGCGAGAAAGCGATTCCGGTGCTGTTCCAGCGCATGGCCTTGCCGAACTTGATCTTGGCGATCAGCTTGGGCAGTTCTTCCGCCAGCACATCCACCGCCGGACGACCTGTTTCCTTGACCAGTGCGGTCACATAATCACCACCGTCAATTGTCTGCACTTTCAAATCCGTGACACTGATGCCTTTCCCTCGTGCGAAGCCTTCCGCCGCTTTGGTCGGCTTGCCATCGGCATCAAATGCGCGGGATGCTGGTGGGCCTTTCTCGACCCGTTCTTCATCCGGCTGACGTGCCGGAATCTGCCATGCCGCCAGCACTAGACGGCGCGGTGTGCTGAAGATCATCACGCCCTGCGGCGGAATCAGACGCAGCCGCTCGAAAAGACCGAGCGCCAAATCTTCAAGCTGTTCCTGCGCATCGCTCACGTCACCCGCAGGCATTTCTTCGATACCAATTTCCAGCAGAAAATCCGCTGGTTTATCGGTTGATGCTGACGGTAAAGTGCCTGCCTGTTGTAGAGCGGGGGCTTCCCAGCCTTTATGCTTGTTCAGCATGGGATAACCGAGCGATTCGCGCTGGTCAGCAAAAGCCTTCGCCACATTGCGTGTCATGTTACGCATCCGGTGGAAGAAGTAGGCGCGTTCCGTCACACCGATTGCGCCGCGTGCATCCAGCACATTGAATAGATGGCTGCATTTCAGGATGTAATCATAAGCGGGAATCAATGCGCCAGCTTCCAATGCGCGATTGCTCTCGCTTTCGTAATTGTCGTAGACCTCTTTGAGCGCTTCCACATCGGCGATTTCGAAGTAGTATTTGCAGTATTCGACTTCGCTCTGGAAAAACACATCGCCGTAATCCAGACCGGGCAGCCAGTTAATCTCCCACACGGAGTTTTTGTCCTGCAACGCGCTGGCGATGCGTTCCAACCCGTAGGTGATTTCCACCGATACCGGGTCGCATTCCAGACCGCCGGCCTGCTGGAAGTAGGTGAACTGCGTGATTTCCTGCCCGTCCAGCCAGACTTCCCAGCCCAGCCCCCATGCACCCAGCGCCGGACTCTCCCAGTTATCTTCGACAAAGCGGATATCATGTTCACGCGGGTTGATGCCGAGCGCTTCCAGCGAACGCAGATAAATTTCCTGCGGATTACCGGGATCGGGCTTCAGAATGACCTGATATTGGAAGTAATACTGCATCCGGTTAGGGTTCTCGCCATAGCGACCATCATCCGGGCGCACACTCGGCTCGACATAAGCCACGCGCCAGGGTTCTGGCCCCAGTACGCGCAGCAGCGTCGCCGGATTGTTGGTACCCGCGCCGACCTGCATATTATAGGGATTCCAGATCAGGCAGCCCTGTTCCGCCCAGAAGGCGTGTAATTTCAAAATGACTTGCTGGAAATTCAACGCATTTGTCATAAGTTAATCCCGATG
>JBGAGR010000355.1:0-6641 GCA_044226645.1 Aggregatilineales bacterium | reverse complement strand
ATAAGCGCTTGCGCATCAGCAATATATTGCGAATCGAGCGAGGTTGGAATGGAGCCACCCCAGGGCGACATCAAGACTAGAATACACAGTACAGGAACGGCAACGATGAGCAAAATTACAATTACGGTTTTTCGGCTCATAGATGCATACCACTGGTTAAATCGGCTAGATTAAGAGGGAGTGACGAACTCCCTCTCATCTCTCTATTCTCTATGTCTTGGCAGTTCAATTTTTAAATTACAGGTAGCACTTCCAGCGCTTTTTCGATTTCGTGCTGCGGAGTGTAGCGAGTCCGATTCGTGCTTGCCAGCGGAGGACTACCGCCGCATTTTCTTTTGCACGAACACGAGGAAAGGATAAGCCAGCTTGGTCGCATCAATCTGTGCATTGTTGAAAAACGCCTGATTGGCTTCCTCAAAGTCGTGATGCAGGCGCTCGATTTCCCGGCTCTGAACTTCCGAGGGTTCATTGTGGAACAGTGTGACCACCGTCGTATACTTCCCGGCGGCGAACATCAACCACTGCTTGGCGCTGATCTTGCGGATTTCGCGCTCGACCCGTTTGCCGCTTTCCATCATCATGGTGAAGTCGTTCAGGATTGGCGCGAGCTTGTCCGGAGCGACATCGAAATCGCCCAGCGTCTCCAGCAGCGTTCCGTTGCGATTGTTGTAAATGGTCATGCCGATAGCTTTGCCCATGTGCGCTTCTTTGACCGCGAGGGTTGGTGGGCCATCCTGTACCATGCCCATAACTGCATCCGGTGCGCCGCTCATCGCCGCCATATCGGCCAGCGCCATCTGGCTGGTGTAACGTTCGTAAATCACGTGAAACTGCTCGCGGCTGATCGCGCCATCGGCAAATTCAGTGATGAGTTTTTGAATTTTCTGTTGAATAAGCGCTTTGAAGGCTTTGACCTTCTCGCTGGACTCCATCGCCATAACCTGTATTTCCTCTAAAATGACCCGCCCATAACCATACTGTAATCATAATATGAAACAACGCACGAAACCACAAGGAATCGATGCTCATGGCTCATCTGAAGCGCTTGTTTTGGTTAGTGCTGATTGATGTTGTGGGGGTGAACGCCGTCCAGCAGTTTGCGCACCAGTGGATGACCAAACTCACCGATATTTTCAGCGACCAGCCATGCATCCTGCTGACTCGGCTTCAGCATCGGTAGGCTGATCGTCAGTTTATTGACCTGTGGTTTCGTCTCGGATGCGACAGCATAGGTCTGCGTCACAGCTTCCCCGCTCTGGTGATAAACCATCGGTGGCAGTGTGCCGATCATCTGGTAAGTTTGCATCTGAAAAGTCCTGGCATCCAGATTGCTGGCGATTTGCATCCGCAGTTTACCCAGTTCCGCCCCCAGATAGGCTGACCAGGTGTGGATCGCTTCCGGATCGCTGGTTTCTCGCGTCAGGGTTTTCATCAGGCGTGAACGGAAGCTGTATTGATAACGGTACAGCCGGGCGATTGCGTCCAGCACATGCTGGTTAATGACCAGGATAGACTCCAGCGCTTCTTCCGGCTTCGAACAGCGCCCAATCAGATAACCTTCAAAACCTGTTCCTTCCTCGAAGAATGGATTGAGTTCCTTGCGGACAGTTTCCCATGCCAGGTAATGTCGCTCGACCTGATCGTGTATCGAAAGGGTGTCTAAATGGATGTCATTCAGGTAAAGCAGGGCATATATGGCCTGACCGAACGGCACTTCGCTTTGCAGGGTGATGATCTTACCCATTGTATACCTCGAATCTGTGACAGCAGAGCGTTGAAACAATGCCCCTATCTACGGTATACAATTTACGGCGCTGACCGTCAAGCGGATGATGTACTCACCTGCTGCGCAGAATGTCATGTTCACAGCAGGTGAGCGTAAAAGGTTGTCAAATGGGGATTATGGGGCGCTGGCAGTTGCTGTCAGAATCGCTTGCACCGTTTCCAGAACAGGCACGTAAGCCGTCGCGCTGGCGGCAGCGGTCTGCGTCGCCTGTGCGATGCCCAGCACATCTGGTCCCGGTGTCTGGTTTTCCGGTGTAGCTACCGGGTTGTTAGCCGGGTTAGCATAAGTCACGACGGTTTGTGTGGTAACCGTCCGTCCGGAAGCATCGCATAACTGCACATAAACTGTTTTAGGGCCGAAGCCATCACTCAATGTCCAATCGAGCCGCAGTCGATAAGGTTCCCAGGCCGGGTTCGATTCATCGCCACCAGCAGGGCAGGTCTGCTCACCGGGTTCGTTGGCGAGGCGTATTTTGGTGATTCGCCCGATATACTGCTGGTCGCCCACTACATCGCCTTTGGTATGGCTGTACTCATTGTGGATGCGGAGCGTCACTTCCCGGCTGGTCACGGTCTGGGCGATCACATTCGGTTGTTCTTCGGTGGTAATCATGACCGGCAGTACGTTGGGCTGTGCAGCCACCACGATCACGTAGGTATAACGCTGCGTCTCGCTATTGTAGGTATAAGCGATACCAATTTCCCGGTAAACCGTTTCCGAAAACGGCAGATTATTCGCCTGTCCCAGCGACATCCGGCGGCTTTTCACGGTACGCGCGCTGGAATTCGCGTCTTGCAGCATAAAGGCGATCAGCTTATCCGGCGTGATGTCCCGAATCACCAGCGGGATAAAATCCACCACATAACCATCCGAGTAGGAGACATACCCTTCCTGCCTCAGAATGTCATCAATGCTCTGTCCATTGGTCACATACACATTGCCCAGTCCACCTGGCGAACGCGACGATAAATCACTTTCAAAAATCTTCGCCACCTTGTTGAGGATTGCGTTCGGGGCGAGATAGACGACATTGGACGTTCGACGGTATTCATTGATGTCCTGCAAAATCAGGATTTCATCGGGGGTAAGCCCTGACTCTTGTGGCGATTGCGCATAAACCGGTATGACGACGAGTGCCAGCAGGAGCACTAAGGCAGCAGCATATATTCCACGCAGCATCTTTATCCCCCGTTTCCTGTTCCAAGAATGAGCACCAGATAGAGGATACCCGTATCCGGCGAACGATCCTGCGCCAGACCCAATTCGCGTGCATTCATTTGTACATCGCGGCTGCCTACAGAATCAATCGTATCCAACAAGTCCGCCAGCGTAAATTCGCCTGCGTCGGCATGGATGAACATTTCCACACTGCTGTTGTAATTTTCCGCCTGTGCCATGCCGCGCACATCCTGACCATCATCATTCACATACAGATTGCGCGTTTTCAGATCGTCCGTCCGCAGATTGCTCAGGAAGATCATATGGTTATCCGCAGCCTGATCGAGCGCACTGTTCCGCACTAGTGCCGGATAACCCTGCACCAGCCGCCATGCATTCAGGTTATTGAGTGTGTCCGCCGCCGAATTCAGCGCAATCCCTGTTGAAAGGGTGGCGGTTGCATCCAGCAGCGGGAGCGTGGTTATTTGAGTTGGAGGCGCATTGCCGTTAGGTGTCTGAGTCGCCTCAACAGGGGATGGTTTCGGCATCAGTGCCAGTATCCCCGCCAGCACCACGACGACCAGTACCGCTGCACCAGCAATGCGAGGCCACAAACGATTTCTGTGAGGACGGATGGGCAGACTTTCATCGTCATCATCCAGCCCGTTGACTGTTGGCGGGTTATTCAGTGCTTCCTCAAGAATCGGGTCATCACTCTCAATCTTTTTGTCTAACTTGCCTGTAGCTGTGACATTCGACCCACGATGCGGCTTACGCCGGACATGCTGCGCCAGATCGTTATAAAAATCGGGCGGCGGCAGCTTTCCGTTGGTCACATCAATGTACTGCGTCCGCGCGAATAATGCCCAGTTGGGCGTGTCCATCGTCCCCGCCAGCCACAGCGGAAAGCGCGGTTTTTTGTATTTCATCGCCAGCGTGATTTCGAGCTGCACCCATTCCGACCCATCCGACTCCGGTGTCAGAATGACCACAAACGCGCTGCAATCCCGCAGCGCTTCGACAATCGAACGCCACCAATCTTCACTGCTGCGCAGACGACGGTTATCGATCCACACATCGAAACCTTCGTCCAGCAGTTTGTTGACCAGATTGAGCGCGTAGTCCTTATTTTTCTTGCTGTAGCTGACGAAAATATGCGACATGGCATCCACTCAAGTAAGAACCCTAAGCTGTAGTGTAGCCTTTCATCGCTCCTGTGGCAAACCTGCCTAGCCTTCCTTTACGCATCCGGTGAACGAGAAGGCGTACAGCGCGAATCCGTGCGATTTTACCCGCAGCGTCAGTTCATGCTGCTCAAAGCCGGGATTGCGCACCAGATTGTACATACGCGGTCTATCGACCAGTATACGGCCTTCTTCCGCTACATCCGTCCCGCGAATCGCTTCACTGAGCGGCTTGTCATCCTGAAAAATTTCGACGCTCACCATTTCCGGGTGCAGCATTCGTTCGACCAGTTCAGCGTGTGGACTGAGTACCGCGTTCACTTCTACCGCTTCATACGGCAGTTGAATGACCGCTTCGGTTTTCCCCTGATAGGCAATGAATTGTTCGCCAGCCTGCCACGCGCCGGAAATGTAAAATTCCCCTCGCCGCCTTTCTTTCGGCATGGTATATACCACAGGCGCGTGACTGGCATAACCTTCAGGATTCCCTAGCGCGCCCTTATCCAATCCGCCGTGTAATTCCGGTGTCGGACGGTAGCACACCGCGCCCGGTGCATCTTCCGCCCGTAGTGACTGCATAATCGGCGGCAGCACCAGACTCGAATCGGCTTCCAGCAGCACATCCTGTATCGCCTGCTCGAACAGCCCATAACCGCCCTCGCCATGACTCTGGTAGCGGATATAGCCTTGTTCATCAATGAGATACTTGGCAGGCCAGAAGCGGTTAGCGAAGGCATCCCATGTCTTGAAATCATTGTCCAGCAGCACCGCATAGCGGATTTCCAATTCGCGCACCGCCATTTCGATCTGCTGACGTTCCCGTCCGAAGGGAAATTCCGGCGAATGCACTCCCACAATCGTCAGCCACTTGTTGTAACGGTTATGCCACTCGCGCAGATAGGGCAGCGTCCGCAGGCAGTTCACGCAGCTGTATTCCCAGAAATCGACCAGCACCGCCCGTCCACGCAAACCGCTCATGGTCAGCGGCGTGCCATTCAGCCAATCACCCGCTCCAAATTCCGGCGCACGGACGACACGCGGTTTCAGTAAATTCTCGATCATCGACCTCACCCTCATAATGACTTGACATGAAATAGAGGTTCACTATCCTGCCTATTTTACCCCGTGCTAGATTCTCGCTCTATACGCCTAATCCTACAGCGCTAAAATTCTTAATGTAAGAAGCTGTTCAATAGTTGAGTGGAAGTTAAACCAATGTTCGAGAATCTGGATAACGTGAACTGGAAGGAATTAGGTGCGCCACAAATACCCGACTTATTGCGTGAAATTCAGGCAGATCAACCGGGTAAAGAAAAAGACAAGAAGCATTTAGAAGCTTGGGCGGAATTAAGTGAGCTTGTCTTCCCTGAGGGGATCATTGATTCATGGGATTGGGCTGGACCGGGACGCATGATGCAAAATGATTTACCTCATCAAGTTGTGCCATTTCTCATTGAAATATTGAGGCAAACCACCTCCAAATCTACTCAGTCGGGTGTTATTGGACTGCTCTGGCAGCTTTGCACATATTCATCAGTAAAACTTTGGGTTGGAGACCCCGGAAGCCCTCGATACGAGGCTTTTGTCAAATGGGTGAGTAGGTTGAAAGACATCATTCGAGAAGGGTTGCCACTTTATCAAGCACTTGTAGATGATCCTTACCCCACCCTTAAGGAAGATGTACCCAATTTACTTAAAGAGCTGAGTGAAGACTAATTGGAAATCTTATTTTTCCTGTAGTGGATCAAGTCTAAATAAGCTGAGTCTGGAAAAAAGATTGCTCTATGCAGAACATAATTAAAATTCTCGAAGAGGTGATGGATTTCACTCCTGATGACCTGAAAGCCAATCGCGAGAAATACATGTCTGAACGGCAGCGATTTGCGCTGAATAGAAAAGTCACGAGATTGAATAGGGTAATGTTGGTTATTCTAACTTCACTACTGCTAGTGGAGGCTATTGTGTTGTTTAGCGATATTTACCGGAATTACCCCGCTTATAAACCATATGCTTTTTTCACTCTGATAATCATTGCTTCATGTTTGATAGCTTATACATATGTGAAACGAAGAAACTATACGCTTGACCTGGATGAAGGAAAAGTTTGCTCCATAGAGGGGAAACTCAAGTTAACCTATTTCAATAACAGGGGATATAGAAGCTATACAGCCAAAATTGGTGAAATCTGGTTTGACATCAATAAGAAGACATTTATCGCCATTAAGGATTTTGAGCGAGTCGAGCCTGATTGCATTATTTACTATACGCCTCGTTCGCGAACGATCTTGTCTATTGGGGCATCTCAAGAAGAATGGGGTATTTGAAGTCCCATCCAATTTCGACAATTTAAGAAGGCACTTTCCTGTCCGGCTCCCTCGTGTCCGCACTTCTTGACAGCAACACATGAAAATGGTATGCTCTTTTGTAAACGCTTACAAGAAATTCCGTGTACGAAAAGTAGCGTCCTGACGGAAAGATTCGTCGCTTTTTTAATAGTTTTTTTGCAAACGCTT
>JBGAGR010000012.1:0-60807 GCA_044226645.1 Aggregatilineales bacterium | reverse complement strand
CGTCCCCGTCGAGCAAGACTCTTGGCATGAGCGAACATGGTACGGGCGATTTCACCTTCGACATTGATTTCGCGAAAGGCTTCATTAGCCGCTTGAAAATAATAATCCGGGTCATGGGAGATGCCGTTATCGGGCGGATTTTCCATGACACTCAGGACTTCTGCCATCGCCCGATTTGCGTAACCTTTTTCTAACGGTTTAGGCGATTCGGTTGAAACCTGAACCGCTTGTTGAGCGCTCTCCCACGCAGCAGCATACTCGTTTTGCCGTAAATTCAGCACCGTTATGGCGTACAACACTTCAGCCAGCAAACTAAATCGCTGGGGTGCATCGGTTGGAAGATTAGAGGCCAGACGAAGGCTTTCATATAAATCACCTTCGGCTTCCACCAGGTTTCCCATACTCAACAGCATCTGGCCTTTATTGCCCAGCGCCAGTGCTTCACTTTTGGGATCGTTGAGTGACCTAAATGCCTCATAAGCTTTTTCAAAAAGTGTTCGGGCGCGGTTGAAATCACCTTTGTAGCGATACCCTTCGCCGATGTTGAGATCACAAGTGGCGATGCGCTTTTTGTTATCCACTTGATTGAACATAGCACGTGCCCGTTCAAAATGATGGATACTATCGTTTAAGTTACCGCGATAACCCTCGATATAACCGAGCAGTTGCTCAGTACGACCCTGGTTGGCAATGTGATGGTTGTTCAGTGCTTCGTTTCTCAGGCTGACGATATGGTCGTGAGCGGCTTCAAAGGGTAATGTGCCCGATTCCCATTCATCTAATACAGCCAGACAGCGGTCATTGAATTCAGGGGTAGGCTCTGGGTCAAAAAGGGCATTTTGGCTCAAAATGGGATCCTCAAATTAAGTAGGGTGACTTCTTTCTGCTTGTATTGATTATAAAGGTTCCGTAATGTTCCATCAATTCAGGTTATAGCCAATATCAATTATTCGCATTGGTGACTGTAACCTTTGTATAATGCTGTGTTGTGGTTATTCCAATTTGTATATGACGAGGCAATCTATGTTAACTGATGATCTGCAAGCGCTTCGATCTGAAGTCGATGGCGTAAATCTGCAAATCCTGGAACTATTGAACAAACGTGCGAATCTGGTTTCGGAAATCGGCCTGGTTCAGTCCAAGATGGGCGTATCTTTCTATGATCCGCAGCGCGAATCCTTCATGCTAACCATGCTGGAGCAGAACAATAAAGGGCCATTCAGCAACGAAATCGTTAAGGCGCTTTTCCGTGAAATTTTCCGGGCATCTCTGGCTCTGGAGGAAAAGGAAGCTAAAACCAAAATCCTGGTGCAGCGCAAATCACCTGATCAGAATACGGTCATTACATTGCCGGATGGCGAGACGAAAATCGGTGGGGGCACTTTTCAACTCATCAGCGGCCCCTGTGCCGTTGAAAGCTACGAGCAGATGGATACAACAGCCGCCGCATTGGTTGAACGGGGTGTAAAAATCTTGCGTGGTATGGTGTTCAAGCCTCGTACTTCTCCTTATGACTATCAGGGTATGGGCGAACCCGGCCTGAAAATCGCGCGGCAGGTAGCCAATAAGTACAACATGTTCATCACCAGCGAAATTATGGATGCCAGCCAGATTTCGATGATGTCGGATTATGTCGACATTTTCTGGGTTGGTGCGCGTAACATGCAGAACAGCTTTTTATTGAAGGCAATGGGTAATGTGCGACAGCCCGTTATTCTCAAACGCGGTCTGGCGGCAACCTTAGAAGAATTCCTCTATGCGGCGGAATACATCGTCAGCAGCGGTAATCCGAATGTTATTCTGATTGAGCGCGGTATCCGCACATTTGAGAAATGGACGCGCAATACACTCGATATTGGTGGTGTGGCAGTGCTGAAACTCGAAAGTCATTTGCCTGTCGTGGTCGATATTTCTCACTCCGCGGGACGGCGTGATATAGCCGTTCCTTTGGCGCGGGTAGCAAAAGCAAGCGGCGCGGATGGCCTGATGGTCGAAGTACACCCCAATCCGCCTGTCGCGATGAGTGATGCTAAACAGCAGCTTTATATCCATCAGTTCAATGAAGTGATGGACGCTCTGGAAAAAATGTAAGCGATGCCGGATTACAGTGTCACGATTCGGCGGCAGCATCGCCGGAGTATGATGATTCGCGCTGTGCCGGGTGGATTTGAGGTGTTTATCCCGCGCTGGATGCGCAAGGATAATCCCAAAGTGCGTGCTTTCATCCAGGCTGGGATTCAGAAATTGGGTGGGCAGGTTATTCCTGTACCTGTCCCCCAGATTACCCGCAAGGAAATTCTGGCGATGGTGGATGATTGGGCGGCACGTATGGGGGTTCAACCGAAGCGAGTGCAGTTCCGCGAGATGACGCGAAAATGGGGGTCATGCTCCAGTGTCCAAAATATCACGCTGAATACCCGTTTAACATGGCTGCCAGCACGTCTCGCGGAGTATGTGGTGTGTCATGAATTGGTACATCTGCGGGTGTTTAATCATGGCAAGGACTTCAAGGCCATGATGAGCGCTTATATGCCCGATTGGCAGGCACGTGAGAAAGAGTTGGACTCGATCAACTTTGCCCAACCGCTCTCATTAGAATAGGATACAATCTCCATTTTGAGACGGATATATTGGCCTACAGGGCAGTTGATTTTAGTCTTGTCTGCCGTTTTGTCGTATGTTATACTCCCAACCCAACGGGCGCGTAGCTCAGCTGGTTAGAGCGCACGGTTCACATCCGTGAGGTCGGGGGTTCGAGCCCCTCCGCGCCCAAACTATAGCATTAACAAGCCAATCTAAATTCAGGTTGGCTTGTTTGTTTTAGTTTCAAAATCTGGCGGTGTGGAACTCAGATTTGGGTTCAGGTTATGCATTCACATCCGTCATAAATGCTTGCCGACGGAATCAATAATTGAGGTTAGTTCGCAATTTTTGCTTTGTTCATCGTTCATCGACCGCTGCGGTCTTGCACAAAATTATCCCGTGTATCAAAGTTTAACCTAATGGTTTACTCCACACTGATTCTTTCAGACAAGACTCAATGTGTAAAATGGAGAGCCAAAATATCCCTATAGATTAAAAAGGCGTAGGATTTCGATGATATCTATGCCCATTCCTTTTAATAGGTTTTTGTAATCCTTACCTGTACCTGCCGAAACAGATACCCTTGTTAGCCTCACTTTCCGGATAAAGCGCGAGAAAATAAGATTGCAAATCTCCATCTTATGCAAGGGCAGTCCGGCATATGTCGCGGTCACAAAGGACATTGGGTCGAGCATTGTTAAATGTGCCGGGCGTAGATTAGTTGCTTCTCAATGAACACAATGCCCATAACTAAAACATGACATGTGTAACATGGGTTTTTTACGAATGTGTAAGGGGAATTAAGAAATAGTGGGATTACAATAGGTAGTGACATATATTGAGAAGTGATGATTATGCTGCGTCGATTTCTCTTGGTAATGATTTCCCTACTCTTCGTTATTCGAACCACTGCCGCTCAGGCGGGAACAACTTATACCGTCAATGTAACGGCTGATGTGAATGATGGAGCATGTACAGTTGGCAATTGTTCATTACGCGAAGCAATTATCGCTGCAAATTCCAATGCTGGACAGGATACAATCGTACTTCCCGCAGGTACTTATACACTGACGATTAGCGGAACTGGTGAGGATAACAGCGCATCAGGCGATCTCGATATTCGAGGTGATTTGATACTACAGGGGGCAGGGTCATCCTCTACCATTATCGATGGTTCGGGACAGAGTGATCGTGTACTACATATCGACCCTGCGGCAACCGGAATCACGGTCAGTTTGTCCGGGGTAACAATTCAAGGAGCCAATGTCACCTTTTACGATGGCGGTGGTATCTATAATCGTGGTCATCTCAGCCTTTCGAATGTCGAGGTCTTAAGCAACCGCTCTAACCTGACAGGAGGCGGAGTTTTCAACAAGGGCACACTCACGCTGGATAATTCCAGTATTCGCAACAATACGGCTCACGTTGAAGGAGGTGGGATCGAAAACGATACGACTGGAACACTAACCATTGGCAACACGACCATCAGTGGAAACAAGGTCGAGTCTTCCGCTGCGGGAGGTATTCGCAACAAAGGCAGCCTGACTCTAACGAACAGCACCCTTAGCGGAAATACAGCGGCAACGACAGGCGCGGCTATAGTAAGCGGTGGTACAGCCAATGTAAACAATGTCACAATTTATAATAATCAGGCTGGAACTCAATATACCAGTGCCTCCCTATATACCGGTGGGGTATATGTTTTATCCGGTACATTCAATTTTCAGAACACTATTCTTGCAGGCAACACCGATCACAACCGACCTGGTGTGAAAGCGGATTGTCTGGGAACTTTAAATTCACTGGACTACAACGTTATCGGGCAGACGAATTGTATTTTTACGGGAGTAACCACTCATAATGTGGTTGGGGCTGATCCTCTCCTGTACCCCTTGGCAGCTAACGGTGGTTTTGCCCTGACACATACTCCAAGACTCACCAGCCCAATTATTGATGCTGGCAATAATGCAACCTGTGCGGCAGTCGACCAAAGGGGTCAAACGCGACCGGTTAATGGGAATAGTGATGGAACTGTCGTCTGTGATATTGGTGCTGTGGAAGTTCTCGATAACTTCCCTCTGGTGTTAACGAAGGTCAATACCAATACACCGACAGCCGATGGTACGCTCGTTGAAGGTGAATCGCTGAATGTTCCAGTCAATCTGCTCATACTTACATTCGATCATCCGGTTTACGATCCGGCGGGAGACACGGCCAGTGATGATGTTACCAATTCTGACAACTATAAACTGGTTAGCGCGGGGAATGATGGCGTATTTGCCACGCCATCATGTGCATCCGGCATAGGGGGTGATGATGTCGCGCTAACTGTCGACAGCGTTACCTATGACGACGTGACCCACACGGCAAATCTGAATATCAATAACATGAATGCGCTTCCGGTAAATCACTATCGCCTGATCGTTTGTTCATCTCTTCACCGGACAAATGGCATCGCCCTGGACGGAAACAACGATTTCACAGCCGGCGATGATTTTCTCCGAAACTTCAGCGTAGACGTTTCTCAGACGGGACTGCTGCTGACCGTAAATACGAATGTCGATAGTCAGGACACGATTTGCGGCGTTCAGAATTGCTCACTTCGGGAAGCTGTCATTGCGGCAAACGCAAACCCCGGCAGCACCATTACCATCCCGCCCGGCCTCTACGACCTGAGCCTTACGGGAACAGGCGATGACCAGTCCCTGACGGGCGACCTGGATATTCTTACGAATATGACATTAAATGGCGCTGGCGCAGCAAGTACCACCATTCGCGGAGAGGGCGATATGGTATTTGATATACGAAACATTACACTAGTGCATATCGCTGCCATCACGGTTGAAAATGGTAATAACGGTATCCGTATTCGTGATCTGGCCAGTGTCACGATTGCCGACAGCGCTATAAAAAATAACCTGGGTCGCGGAATTACGATTATGGGCAGTACAGCACTCCCCCCCAGACCACAAGTAACAGTTAAAAGCAGTTTGCTAACCGGAAATCATGGCGGGATTGATGCCTATCAGGCCTATGTATTTGTTACCAACACAACCATTGCTGATAACGATGCGGGCGGTTCATATGGCGGTGGAGTCAATGAGGGCGGAGGGCATGTCACACTCACCAATGTGACCATCACCGGCAATCATGCAAATGAAGGTGGTGGTGTTAAAACAACAGGCGGAGGAACTGTACAGAATTCCATTATCTATGGGAACAGCGGTGATGTTTATGGTAACAACTGTAGAGGGTCGCTGGCTTCTGGCGGAAACAATCTGATTGGCTCGGATTTACCGAATGTCTGCGCTTTCCAAGCACTGGCAACTGATCTCGTGAATATTGATCCCATGCTTGGCCCGTTGCAGGATAATGGCGGTTCAACGCTGACTCGCGCGCTGCTGATTGGCAGTCCCGCCATAAGTGCTGGCAACCCCGGTGTGCCGGGTACAGGCGGGAGTACATGTCTTACTACTGACCAGCGCGGGGTAGCCCGTCAGGAAGCTGGATGTGACATCGGTGCGTATCAATCGCAGTATGCGCCTTACGTCACGAAGATTTCAGCCATCACGACACCATACGGTGGACAACTTGGTGAAAATGGTCTTACTGACGTTCCTATCACTCAATTGTTGGTCACTTTCAGCGAACCGATGCAAGACCCCGCAGGCGACAGTGGCGTGACAGATGTAACCAATCCGGCCAATTATCTGCTGCTTAGCGCTGGATCAGACGGACTCTTTCAAACCGATGCCTGTACCATCCCTCAAGGGGATGATATGCAAATGTCCGTCGATAGCGTAAGCTACACCAAGAGCACCCGGCTGTCGACGCTGAATGTCAACGGGAGTATTGTGCTGCCTAATGATGATTATCGGTTGTTTGTCTGTCACACCCTTAGCGACAATGATGGCAACAGTCTGGATGGTAATCTGGATAGCATAGCAGGGGATGATTTTATCCGCAATTTCAGCATTATTCCGTCGCAAACTGGACCGAATTACACTGTGACGACGACGGCTGATGAGGTAGACGGGGTCTGTGGTATTCTCCATTGTTCACTGCGTGAAGCGGTGATGGCGGCAAATGCTGTTCCCGGTGCGAACCAGATTGATTTGCCTGCTGGAATATATATTTTGACGCGCGCGGGAGCTGGCGAAGATGCTTCTGTAACCGGTGATCTGGATATTCTGGATGATTTGACCATTGTGGGGGCGGTTGGCGCTGAAATTAACGCCAATAATCTGGATCGCGCCATTCATATTGTTGGAGCCTGGAATGTTACCCTGGAACAGGTACGTATTTTTAATGGCAATGCCGGAGCGGCAAATGGTGGCGCTGTTCTGAACAGTGCTGGTGGTCATTTGACCATCAGCAACAGTCGGGTTGATAGCAACCATGCGGCTAACGGCGGCGGGGTCTACAACATTGGGGGAAGTACACTCACGATTAGCGGCAGTTGGTTTGCAAGTAACGTTGCGACGACTTACGATGGTGGTGGCGTTTTCAATACTTCTATTCTTACGATTGATAATTCCAGCTTTACCGGAAATAACGCGGGCAGCGGCGCTGCGATTATGAGTCGGGGAAGTAATGCCTCGGCGACCATAACAAAAAGTTCCTTAGGACATAATGTGGCGACTGCGGATGGTGGAGGCATTGAAAATGATCTTTCTGCCACATTGACGATTCGAAACACCACAATTACTTCGAATCATGCTAATAGAGGCGGTGGTGTTTATCATTTCAGCGGGATGACCACGCTCAATAATGTGACCATCTCCGCCAATCGAGCAGACAGTGATGGTGGTGGTATCTACCGAAGCGGCAGTAGTGTCAATATCAGCAACACGATTATTGCTGATAACACGGACTCAAGTGGTGGTGATGCGGCAGATTGTTTGGGAACGTTAGTCTCTCAGGATTACAATCTTATTGGAACTCTGAGCGGCTGTACCCTCATAGGAACCATCAATCACAACATCACCGGACAGTCCGCTTTACTTTCGGGTGTGACCAGTCAAAACGAGACATTAGAATATCATCCGATTTTACCTGGAAGTCCTGCTATCGCGGCTGGAAACCCCGCTGCTCACGGCAGTGGCGCGTATGCCTGTGAACTCACCGATGAGCGAGGCGTGGTACGGGATGATGGAGACTGCGATATTGGCGCTTACGAGGAAAAATATCCCATCGCGGCTTATAGTCTCAATACTATACCTGATACGGGAGATGGGAAACTTGTAGCCGGTGAAGTTGCTGGTGTCAGTGTCACTCAAATTCTCGTCAAATATACGAAACCAGCACAGGATGTTGCAGGCGATGACGATCCTGATGATGTGACCAATCCTGCGAATTATCGACTGCTGATGCCGGGAAATGACAACACTTTCCAGACCAGCGTTTGTGGTACTTTGCAGGGCGATGACCAGGCAGTTGTTATCGACAGCGTACTTTATACGGATGCGAGCCGTACCGCTGCCCTAAATCTCAATAACGGTATTGGACTTGCGAATGGTCATTACCGTTTAATCATCTGTGGTACAACGACTATTCGAGGTACAAGCGGAGTCGCTCTCGATGGCAACAGTGATGGCCTGCCGGGAGATGATTTCGTCTTTGATTTTTCCGTTTTCCAACTTCAAACTGGCCCCATTATTCAGGTCACGAAGACTCAGGATGTGAATGACGGTTACTGCACCGTTGATGACTGTTCGTTACGTGAAGCGGTCATTGTCGCCAATGCTCACCCCAACAGCACGATCAATCTACCTGCTGGTACTTACCTGCTTGCACTCTCTGGAATGGGGGAAGATGCTGCTCTGACAGGCGATTTGGATGTGCAGGTCAAAATGACGATTAATGGCGCTGATGCAGGGATGACAATCATCGATGGCGGTGGCGTTGACCGTGTACTCCAAGTCGGTGACAGCGGTAATTTGACTTTGAATGGAATAACTATACAGGGGGGCGCACCACCTCAGTATGCCGATGGTGGCGGAATCCTGAATACAGGTACACTGTCACTGATTAACAGCCGTATGCAATCGAATCAGACGCATAGTGGGAGCGGCGGGGCGATCCAGAATGATGGTAGCCTGACCATTACTACTTCAATTATCACTGCAAATCTCGCCAACGATGGCGCGGGAGGTGGTATTGATAATGGCGGCTTGCTCACCGTTATTGACAGCACAATCAATAACAATATAGCGACCAATGGTGTAGTGGGTGGTGGTGGTATCCACAATGAGGGTGGTACCGTTACATTACAGCGGGTTACGCTTTCAGGTAATCAGGCTGTCAGCGGCGGTGGTTTTGACAACCGTTCGTCTGGCGGTGTCGCAACCGTTCTTGATTCTACAATAAGTGGAAATTACGCTATTTATGATGGCGGCGGCATTGCTAATACTTTCTCGGCTGTGTCTAATCTGAATAACGTAACCATTACAGCGAATGTCGCTGACAGCGATCATGACGGGACTGGTCAGGGTGGTGGACTCTATAGCGACATCGGGAATGCTGCCATTAATATCCATAACACACTCTTGAGTGGAAATATTGACACAGGGGGACAAGCACCGGATTGCGGAGGCGAATCGATCAACTCGCAGGATTATAACCTGATTGGTACGCTTTCTGGTTGCATCATCGGCGGAACAACAGCACACAACATAGTGGGTTATGATCCATTGTTGGGAACTCTACAGAACAATGGTGGACTGACCCTTACTCATGCACTGGAAGATGGCAGCCCTGCCATCAACAGCGGCGACAATAACAACTGTGCAACTGTCGACCAGAGAGGCGTTTCGCGTCCTCAACAAACCGTTTGCGATATTGGTGCATTCGAATATACGGGCAATAATCCGATCATTCTCCCGGTCGTGGTCGCCGTTGGGTCATATGGCGATACTGGCGACGGTCAGCTTGACGATAATGAAACCACCAATGTCGACATTACCCAGCTCACCATTACATTCAGTCAATTCATGTTTGACCCGGTCGGCACTACCAATCAATTTGATGTAACTAACCCGGCTAATTACCGTCTTTTCCAGTCGGGGGCAGATGGCATTGTTCAGAGCAATAGCTGTGGTGCGCCTCTGGGTGACGATCAGCAAATTGATATTAACAGTGTGAGTTGGTCTGCGGCTACCTATAAGGTAACGCTTTCAGTCCATTCCGGCTCGCCATTGTCATTTGGCCTTCACCGACTGCTCGCCTGTGGGACATTAAAAAGCTCAACGGGGACTTTTCTTGACGGCAATGGCGATGGAGTCAATGGAGACGCTTTCCAGCGCAACTTTACCCTATCGCCTGCTTTGAATGGTCATATATTTGAGGTCACAACGACTGCCGACTCGAACGATGGCGATTGCAGCGCTGTCCATTGTTCGCTGCGGGACGCGGTTATTGCCGCTAATGCTTTGCCAGGAAGTGCCATTCACCTGCCTGCGGGGACTTACACACTGTCGCGGGCTGGTACATTAGAGGACAGCTCAATGACAGGCGACCTGGATATTCTGGCGACCATGAACATCTACGGGGATGGGGCGGCAACCACCATCATTGATGCCAATGGAATTGATCGCGTGTTCGACGTACCCATTTCCGGCCAATATCTCTATCGCACCATAACGATAAAAGGTCTGAACATACGCGGTGGAACGGCAAATACGGGTGGTGGTATTTATAATGCATCCCCTTATTCCACCATGACCATACGTGATAGTACGATAACGAATAATACAGCAACGGGAAACCTACAGTCTACCTTCCGCTCGTCGGGTGGGGGTATTGCTAATGTCGGCACAATGAGCATTACGAACAGTGTTATTGCTAATAACACCGCTACCTATGGCCCGGTCGGCGGGGGGATTGCCAACCTGCAAGGAACCTTGACCATTGATAACTCGACGATCAGCGAGAATTCGCCCGGAGGTATTTCAGGAGACCGCAGTACCTCACAAGGCGGGTATGGGACATTACGGATTCAGAGGACCACCGTAAACAATAATTACGGTGGTGGTATCGATATTGACAAGAATCAGGCTACCATAATAAACACTACCGTGAGCGGTAATACAGGCAATGGCATCGCGGAAGGTAACAATGCGGCCGGATGGTTAATTCTCAACAATGTTACGATTACGGCAAACACGGGTGTTGGCCTGATAAAGTCCGCGCCTTTTGCTAATATGACGGTAACCAATACCCTGATTTATGGCAATGGCGAAGCTGATTGTGATGCTAATCCATCATTTTCAGCACTTACTCTCGTTAATCAGGACTATAATCTGGTGGGTGTTCCCGGCGTACGCTGCGAAATTAGCGGTAATCACAATATCATTGGTCAAGACCCTCTGTTGGGGGCTTTGCAAAATAACGGTGGTCTCACCCAGACCCAAGCCCTCTCGGACAACAGCCCCGCAATCGATGCGGGGAACATTGCGACCTGCGAGACAACCGATCAACGCGGCAATCCGCGTCCAGAGAATTTGTCCTGTGATATTGGGGCATATGAGGCGAGCATGGGCTTTGTGGATTTATCCGTCACATCTGTTGCTCCGCTTGTATCCGTAGAAACCGATACAGACACGCCCTATAGATTTTCTGTTATCAACGATGGCACTGTGAATGCCAATAATGTCACACTGACGATTTCGCTGCCCAACAGTGCGGTTTTTGTTTCTGTTTCTACGACTCAGGGAACCTGTCACATTGAGATGGAATCAGCCCAATGTGATTTAGGCATCGTCACAAAGGACACCAGCGCTTCCGTAGATGTAAGTGTGCGCTATTCATCTGCAGGTTACCTGGGACTCGTTGCAAACTTGGCAAGCGACGAAATTGATCTGAATGCAGGCAATAATACGGCGATAGCTATGACTCAGGTTGTGCTTAAGTCAGACTTGAGCGAATCTCCAGCGCTTAACTATTACACCACCTCGGAAATCACACTCTCGTGGTCGAGAATTTCCTGGGCGCAGCGTTACGAAGTTGAGATCGCAGCCACACCAGACTTCGAAAATCCGTTATTCAGCGGTGGTACAGAGGATGCGCAGACCCTGTTCATAAACTGGTCGCCGCCGTCAGATGGAATCTATTACTGGCATGTTCGCGCAGTCGGTTTAAGCGGATCGGGAAGCTGGAGTCCACCTGTGCAAATTGTGGTACAAAGTTCAAGCTGATAGTAGACCGAACGAGAGATATTTATGGTAGGCAATATCTCTCTGAAATGGTTATCACTTTTTTCTGGATGAGCGCAGGTATTTGGGTAGAAAAGCCATTTGGTACACGCGCGTGTCCGAGCCCCTCCGCGCCCACCACGATAGGACTAACGAGTCAATCTTAGGCAGGTTGGCTCGTTTGATTTATAGGTCACAATAACCGGATTATTTCGTTTGCGTGCTAAACTGTCACTACCATGATTCACGGGGCAACCAAGCGATAGCCGACTCCGGGTTCGGTGAGCAGAATTTTGGGCAGGGCAGGATTATCCTCAATTTTCTGGCGCAGTTGGGCGAAATAAACGCGGAGATAATGAGTTTCGTTGACGTATTCCGGCCCCCAGACCTCGCGGAGAATCTGTCGGTGCGTCAGGACTTTACCGGCGTGTTGAATCATCAGGCGCAGGAGGGCGTATTCGGTGGGCGATAGCTTGATAGGTTCGCCTTCCACAGTCACGATGCGCTGCGTCAGGTCGACTTTTAGCGAACCTACGGTGAAAATTTCGTGTTCACTGTCCGCGGATATAGCATGGCGCTGGGCAACCCGCACTCGCGCCAGCAGTTCATCCACGCTAAACGGCTTAGTCAGATAATCGTCTGCACCGAAATCGAGCGCAGCCACTTTATCCCGATCAGAATCGCGAACGGAAAGAATAATCACCGGGGTATTCGTCCATTCGCGCAGGTGTTGCAGGACTTCCAGCCCATCCATATCGGGCAGCCCCATGTCGAGGATAATCAAGTCCGGACGGAGTCTGGCAGCCTTCGTAAGCGTATCCTGTCCCGTTTCTGTTTCGACAACTTTATAGCCGCTGGCCTCCAGCGTGATTTGAAGAAAACGCCGAATCTGGATTTCATCATCGGCAATGAGAATGATTGCGCCGCCACTCATAACTTCGCTTCCTGAACAGGGGGTGGTGAGTCATTTAATGGCAGGTGAATGATGAATCGCGTGCCACCTTCTGGCCTGTTTTCGGCAGTCATCCTCCCGCCATGCGCTTCCACCAATCCTCGACAAATAGACAGCCCTAAACCTGTACCGCCTGCTGCTGTTCCGGGTACGCGGTAAAACTTATCAAAAATACGCTCCAAATCCTGTGGTGGGATTCCCATCCCTCGGTCACTGATAGCAATATCAAGGATTTTCTTGGATGCAGCAGCATCGATAATTATTTCAGTTCCGGCGGGAGAATAATTACAGGCATTGTCCAATAGATTGACGATGACCTGCTCCATCAGGACGAAGTCGGCTCGAATGAGTGGCAAATCAGGCGACACCTGAATCTGCAAAGGACGATTTTCGAAACACTTGTCCATCCGCTGGACAGCAACTCCGATGATGTCCCCTACATCACACCAATCGAGTTTGAGCTTCAACCGTCCGCTTTCCAGACGGGACATATCCAGCAGATTTTCGACCAGTCGATTTAAGCGGCTGGCGGCGGAGCGAATATCCTCAATCAAGGCTGTACGGATGGTGGCTGCATTATCGGTCTGCACGCTGAGTAAACTGCTGGCGGCTCCGGTGATAGTCGCGATAGGCGTGCGGAGTTCGTGTGAAATGGAGTTAAGAAGTGCAGTATATAACCTTTCCGATTCACGAAGCATGGCGGACTGCTGTGCTGCTTCGTCGAGCATTTCACGTTCGATCACCAGTGCAGTCTGACGAATGAAGGTTTGCAGCAGGACTTCCTGTTCAAAGGATAGGCGTGATTTGTCACGGGTACGGATGCCGATCACGCCGACGGTGCGATCCGGTGTGAGGAGAGGAAAATACTGAGCGGACGAGAGCGGAAGGGTGTCAGTAAACAGACCAGCGGCTTTGCGATTGTGGAATGCCCATGAAGCGACAGCATAATCTTTTTCATCAATGGGAAAAGTGCTAAGGGAATGCTGCTGATGAGATAATTCCGTGCCATCGGTCAGAATAACGGAGACTTCAGCATCAAAAACCCGCCCAATCTGGGTAATGGTGGTTTCCAGAACATCATCAATGGTTATAGCAGTCGCCGTATCATGTGCGAGAGTATAGAGCGCGGTTGTGCGTTCGGCGCTGGCGCTGGCCTGAATCTCCTGACGACGAATGCGGGCGGTCAGATTGCCCGTGAATAAAGCGATGACGAAATACAACGCCAGCAGGATAACATCCTGAATATGGGATACCTGAAAAGTCAGACGGGGTTCGATGAAGAGATAATTCCAGGATATAGCGCTGGCAGCAGCGGCAACTAGCGCGGGGCCGCGTCCGAGGTAGACCGCAATCAGCAGCACCGCCAGCAGTTCAGTCAGGCCGACGGCCTGATAACCAATCCAGGGCACTTGGGTGACTCCCACTAAATTAACAACTGTCACGATAGCGATAATCAGGAATGACAGACCATATTGCATCCAGGTTGAATGCTGCTCCGGTTTGATTGTCCAACGGCGCGGAGGCGGTTGTGATTCGACTTTATCCCCAGTGACGACATAGACATCAATATCGCCGCTGGCCTGAATCAGCCTGTCGATGATGGAACTGCGGCGCAGCGCATTCTGCCATTGGTGGTTGATCGGTTTGCCGATGATGATTTGGGTGATGTTGTGCTGCCGGGCGACATGCAGCAGCGTATCAATGATGTTTTCACCGGCGGCGGTGACAATTTCTCCACCGAGAGTGCGCACCAAATCGAGATCACGTGCGAGGCGTTCGCGCACTTCCGGCGATTTGGTCGCGCCTGTTTCCACATAGACTCCGATCCAGGCGGCTTCTAGAGTGTAGGCCATGCGGCGCGTCCGGCGGATCAACTGCTCGGAAAATGGACTGGGGCCAATCGCAACCATCAGGCGTTCATGGGACTTCCAGGGACCAGCGATGCGCTTAAGCTGCATGTAATCCTGAAGCTGATGATCGACATGTTCGGCGGTCAGGCGCAGCGCCATCTCGCGCAAAGCGGTCAGATTTCCGGTGCGGAAGAAATTCCGGGCAGCAAGTTCGCTGCGTTCCGCAGTATAGACCTTGCCTTCAGCCAGCCGCTTGCGCAAATCCTCCGCCGAGAGGTCAATCAGTTCAATCTCATCTGCCAAATCGAGCAGCGAATCCGGCACAAGCTCGTGAACAGTTATCCCTGTAATCTGCTTGACGGCATCGGCGCGGCTTTCGAAATGCTGGACATTCACCGTTGTCCAGACATTGATTCCGGCTTCGACCAGTTCGACCACGTCCTGATAGCGTTTGGCATGACGGGATCCCGCGACATTGGTATGGGCAAGTTCATCCACCAGCACCAACTCCGGCTCCCGCGCGAGGATGGCATCAATGTCCATTTCCTCCATGACTGTGCCGTGATAGTCCAGTTTGCGACGGGGGATGATTTCGAGATTGCGCACGAGCGCTTCGGTATCGACACGCCCGTGCGTTTCGACATAGCCGATGACTACATCGACCCCATCGGCGCGAAGATGGTTGGCGGCATCCAGCATGGCGTAGGTTTTGCCAACGCCAGCCGCCATCCCAAAGAATATCTTAAGCTTGCCATGTTGATGGCGAGCTTCATCTTTCTGAATGGCAGCGAGCAGCCGATCCGGGTCAGGACGATAGTCGTTCATGTCCTTATTTTAACTCATCCAGCGCCAGATTGAGGCGCAGTACATTGACGCGCGGCTGACCGAGAAAGCCGAACTGCGGCACTTCGACAAACTGTTCGACCAGCGCGGCAACCTGCTGGCGATCCAGCCCGCGTGCGGCGGCTACGCGGTCAATTTGCAACCGGGCTGCATCCGGGCTGATGTCAGGGTCAAGACCACTGGCGGAGGCATAGAGCATATCAGACGGCACTGCGGTATCAGCACCCAAACCATTGGCCTGACGGAAGTCGGATTCGCGCTGGGCGACCTGATCGGCCAGGGTTTTGTTCGCCCATCCATAGTTACTCGCGCCGGATGAACCGAGATGGTCGGGCGATGAATCCTGCATATCATTCACGGCGGAAGGTCGTCCCCAGAAGTAACGGGGATCGTCGCTTTGCTGACCGATGAGAGCCGATCCGACGACCTGATTATCACGAGTCAACAGACTACCATTGGCCTGGGCGGGATAAATCACCTGTGCCAGAACCGTTATCGCTAAGGGATAAAGTACGCCCGTCAGGATCGTCATCAGCAGCAGCATACGCAGACTGATGAGGATTGCTTGCTTCATCATGTGATTTCTCTCCTTACGCCAGCCGCAATGCGCTGACGATGACATCGATGATTTTGATGCCGATAAACGGAACAATCAGACCGCCCACACCGAAGATCAGCAAGTTACGGCGCAGCACTGCCGAAGCCCCCATTGCTCGGTAGCTGACACCGCGCAGTGCCAGTGGTATCAGGGCGATGATGATGAGCGCATTGAAGATGATGGCGCTCAGAATGGCACTCTGCGGCGACGACAACGCCATGATGTTGAGCGCCGCCAGCGGCCCCGGTTGACCCGGAGTGGCATAGAGGACACCGAACAGCGCTGGAAGAATGGCGAAGTATTTCGCTACATCATTGGCGATGCTGAAGGTCGTCAATGCGCCGCGCGTCATGAGTAACTGTTTGCCAATCTCGACTACTTCGATCAATTTGGTCGGATCACTGTCGAGATCGACCATGTTTCCCGCTTCACGCGCGGCCTGTGTCCCGGTGTTCATGGCAACGCCCACATCAGATTGCGCCAGGGCCGGAGCGTCGTTAGTTCCGTCGCCCGTCATCGCCACCAGATGCCCGGCGGCCTGTTCTTCACGAATGCGGCGCAGTTTATCTTCCGGCGTGGCTTGCGCCATAAAGTCATCGACTCCGGCTTCAGCAGCAATGGCAGCAGCGGTCAAGGGATTGTCGCCCGTAATCATGACCGTGCGAATGCCCATCGTGCGTAACTGGGCGAAACGCTCGTGAATGCCACCTTTCACAATATCTTTTAGCTCAATGACTCCAAGTACAGTTTCGTTTTCCGCTACGACCAGCGGCGTGGCTCCGTTACGAGCGATTTTATCGACGGTTGCGGTCACACTGGCTGGAAAGGCGCTGCCCTGTTCTTCGACATAACGTTTTACCGCGTCGGCAGCACCCTTGCGGATATGCTGCATAGGTTGTCCATCCTGACCAGCAAAGTCAACGCCGCTCATACGGGTCTGGGCGCTAAAGGGCACAAATTCGGCTTTAAGCTGCGACAGATCGCGTCCACGCAGACCGAATCTTTCCTTCGCCAGCACGACAATCGAACGGCCTTCGGGCGTTTCATCCGCCAGCGATGAAAGCTGCGCCGCATCCGCCAGACGATTCAGGTCGATGCTATCCGCCGGGATAAAGGCCGTTGCCATACGGTTGCCGAGGGTGATTGTGCCGGTCTTGTCCAACAGCAGCACATCGACATCGCCAGCCGCTTCAACAGCGCGCCCACTGGTCGCCAGCACATTGCGTTGAATCATGCGATCCATACCGCTGATGCCAATCGCGCTCAGCAATCCGCCAATCGTCGTCGGAATCAGGCAGACCAGCAGGGCGATTAGCACAGTAACTGTCGCGGAGGTTTCACCGATATATCCGGCTTCGGCTTCACTATACTGGGTGAAGGCTCGTAATGAGACAACCACCAGCAGAAAGATAATGGTCAGGCCGGAGAGCAGAATGGTCAGCGCGATTTCGTTGGGTGTTTTCTGCCGCTTCGCACCTTCGACCAGCGCAATCATGCGATCCAGAAAACTGCTGCCCGCTTCGGAGGTGATGCGGATGACGATGCGGTCACTGAGGACGCGCGTCCCGCCTGTCACAGCGCTGCGGTCTCCACCGCTTTCGCGGATGACGGGAGCCGATTCACCTGTAATGGCGGATTCGTCCACGCTGGCAACGCCTTCGACCACTTCGCCATCGCCGGGAATCTGGTCGCCTGCTTCACAGACCACCAGATCACCTTTTTTCAGATTTGCCGCCGGGATTTTTTCCTCTGTCGTGCCCGTCAGTTTGCGCGCCATCATCTGGGTACGGGTTTTGCGCAGTGCGTCGGCCTGCGCCTTGCCGCGTCCTTCTGCCATCGCCTCAGCGAAATTGGCGAACAGGACAGTGAACCACAACCAGAGCGTGATTTGAAGATTGAAACCCAGTGTATCGCTGTGCCCAGATGTCAGATTGCCGATGACGACGGCTGTGGTCAGCACTGCGCCGACTTCGACTACGAACATCACCGGATTTTTAATCATCTGACGCGGATCCAACTTGCGAACAGCATCGATGACCGCGCGTCGTACAATCGGGCCGTCAAACAAAGGACGTGCCTTCGATTTGTTTTCCATGTTTTTCTCTCCTAGAACGCCCGTCCGGCATTGAGCAGCAGTTGTTCGACAATTGGCCCCAGACTCAAGGCTGGGAAGAAAGTCAATGCGCCGACGATTAGAATGACTGCGATGAGCAGCATTACGAACAAGGGTGTATCCGTTGGGAATGTACCAGCCGAGGGTGGCGCAATGCGCTTCGTGACCATGCTGCCCGCGATTCCCAGGGAGGGTAAAATCACCCCAAAGCGTCCAATCCACATGGCGATGCCAATCAGGGTGTTATATAACGGTGTGTTGGCATTCAATCCAGCGAAGGCGCTGCCATTGTTCCCCGCGCCGGATGAAAATGCATACAAAATTTCTGTCAGACCATGCGGACCGGCGTTGGTACGGCTGGCAAGGGCAGTATCATTGACTGAAGCTGCCGCCGAGAAGAGCAGGATACAGGCGCTTGGCAGCAGCACGGCGATCATCGAGAGCTTGATTTCCCGCGCCTCGATTTTTTTGCCGAGATATTCCGGTGTGCGTCCGACCATCAACCCGGCGATGAAGACTGTCAGGATGACGAAAATCACCATGCCGTACAATCCCGCTCCGACACCACCGAAAATGATCTCACCGAGCATAATGTTGAGCAGGGCGATACCGCCGCCAACTGGACTCAGGCTGCTTATCATGGCGTTGACTGAGCCGTTCGACGCGGCGGTTGTGGCGGCTCCCCATAGGACGCTGTTGGCTATTCCGAAGCGAACCTCCTTGCCTTCCATCATGACGGTCAAGCCGTTGACGGGATTCAGGTGGTATTCGCTCATCAGCATGATGGTGAATCCCGCGAGGAACAGAATCAGCATGGTGGCGAAAATTACCCAGCCCTGTTTGACCGACCCGACCATCTTGCCATAGGTATAGGGCAGCGCCGCCGGGATGAGCAGAATAGCGAACATTTGCAGAAAATTCGACAACGGTGTCGGATTTTCATAGGGATGCGCACTGTTGACATTGAAGAATCCACCGCCATTTGTCCCAAGTTGTTTGATGGCAATCTGCGAAGCGGCTGGCCCCTGTGGTAACAGTTGGCTTGCGCCTGACAGGGTGGTGGCCTGAGCATAGCTGTTGAAATTCTGCACAACGCCCTGACCGACCAGAATTAGGGCAAAGATCAGGCACAAGGGCAGGAAGATATAGACTGTAGAGCGCACCAAATCGACCCAGAAATTACCAATAGTTGCTCCTGAACGACGTGCCAATCCTCGTGCCAGCGCGATCACGACGGCAATACCTGTCGCAGCGCTGACGAAATTCTGCACCGCCAGACCGAGCATCTGCGTCAGATAGCTCAGGGTCGTTTCGCCGCCATAAGCCTGCCAGTTGGTGTTGGTGACAAAACTGGTGGCCGTGTTGAAGGCCAGGAATGGCTCGACATTGGGCAGTTTCATCGGATTGAGCGGTAGAATGGCCTGTGTGACCTGTACCGCGAACAATACAAAGAATCCCATCAGGTTGAAGACCATCAATGCCAGCGCATATTGTCTCCAATCCTGTTCGTCTTCGGCGCGAACCCCTGTCAGACGATAGATTATGTTCTCCAGCGGAGCCAACAGAGGGGAAATTAAAGTCCGCTTTCCGGCGAAAATTTTCGCCATGAAACCGCCCAGAAGCGGAACACAGAGGATGAGCAGCACGAAGTACAGAACGATTTGCAGCAGTTCTAGCGTACTCATCTAAAACCTTTCGGGGAAAATCAGCGAATAGGTCAGATAGATCAGCAGCGCCAGAACTACTAACCCCACAATTAGCAAATCCATAATGAAATTCCGATAACTCTTGAACGATGGATGGTATTATTCCAGTGAAGCGGTCAATGGTGGCTCAAAAATCAATTGGAAGACATAAAGAAAGTGTCAGGATATTAGAGGGATGCAGCCGTGCGGAAATTGTAAACTGTGAGATGATCTACAACCAGAATTGTTTTTATGGCCTACTGCCCTTGTACAGCTATTTCCAGAATATGTTGCTCAAGGATCAAGACTGATGATAATTAATCAGGTGTTGATGATGATTAAAACCCATCCAATAGCGAGCGGGTGCTCCCACGAACAATAAGCTCTGTAGAATATACCCGTTCGCGGTAGGTCATGTCGCCTGCCATGCGTCTAAGGAGGAGTTGGGCGGCCATCGAGCCAACTTCATAAGCGTTGGTTTTCAGGGTTGTCAGAGGGGGCGTAACCTGGCTTGCCAACAAAATATCATCTGCACCGATAATCCCCAGATCATCGGGGATTTTCCGCCCCAGGTCAATTGCGGCACGCATGATACCTAATGCAACAAGATCGTTACCGCCGATTATGGCTTCCAGTTCCGGATGGCTTTTTAGAAGTTGGTATCCGGCATCATAGCCTGCCTGCCACTGCGGAGCACAAGCGCGCATCCACTCGGCTTTGAGATGAACGCCCAGTTTACCAAGATAGTCCTGAAATGTCTTCACATCAAAATAAATGTCATAATGCTGGAGACGCAGGTATCCAATACGACGGTATCCCTGGTCATATAAATATTTAAAACTAATTACTGCACGATAACCCGGAACGTAATCGCTGCGCACCACGCTGCCAATATGTTCCGGAATGGGTCGGGTGACAGCTACAACACAGGAAAAGCGTTCAAGCAGCGGTAAAAGTTCATCATCTGGCAGGCGCGAACTGCAAATAATCAGACCATCAATGGTCGTATCATCCAGATTTTCGAGGATTTCTTTCTCACGCGCGGGTGTTTCATTGGTATTGGCTACAAGCACGTTATAGTCTTCCAGATGTAAAACATCATCAATTCCCTGAAAGACCGCTGCAAAATAAGGATTCGTAATATCAGGCTCAACCACTGCGACCATTGATGTTTTGTTAGTGACCAGTGTCCGTGCAGCACGGTTGGGGCGGTAGCCTAAGGATTCAATAACCTCGAATACGCGCTGACGTGTTTCAGCACTAATCCGCCCCTTGTTGTTTATCACACGCGAGACCGTCATCATGGATACACCAGCCTCGCGGGCAACATCATCTAACGTGGTACGTTGTTGTTTTCTTGCCATCTGCTATCAGCTGAGGAATAAAATCGAGTTTACTGTTGGTATAGTAATCATATATGAAGTGCATTGGTTCATGTGATTTGCGATAAGGATAACGTATCGGCGAGGTGAGCGCTAACGAGCAATCAATCGAACAGGTGACAAATAATTCAAATATTTAAGCGAGTACAGCAGTAATTTTTCCAATAAAGGCATACCCGGACAGTGTTTGACAGAATTGGGGGGTGAATCAATATAGAAATATTGCTGGGTTAGCGCTAACATATCGATGGGTAGGTGCGTGGAGGCATAATACTATGCAACACGACCAGCACGTATTAGAAATTCAATTGGTTTTTACCATATGGAACTGCACATGGATAATCGGTCTGATAATCATCATCTTTTTGATTTATCTGGCAAAGTTGTTGTCGTAACAGGCGCGACAGGCGTACTTTGTCGAGCCATTTGTTTGGGTTTATCAGCGGCAGGGGCAGTCGTCGTGGTGCTGGCTCGTAATGAGGACAAAATCGCTGCCTTGACCCAACGTTTGTGTCAGAACGGCGGTCAAGCGATGGGTGTGAGCGCCAATGTGTTGGATAAAGCTTCGCTTGCTGCTGCTGCAAGGCGAGTGCTGGATACCTATGGTCACGTTGATATTCTTATCAATGGCGCGGGCGGCAACCGCCCCGATGCTACTACCTTATCGGGTGATCGGAGTTTTTTTGATTTACCCGAAGAAGCACTGCGTTGGGTGTTCGACCTCAACTTCATGGGAGCGATATTTGCTTCGCAGACATTTGGCAAATCAATGGCGGAACGGCAGTCGGGTATTATCCTCAACGTGTCGTCGATGGCTGCTTTCCAACCCATGACCCGGGTGATCGCCTACGCCGGAGCAAAAGCTGCCATCAACAACTTTACCCAATGGTTAGCCATTTATATGGCGCACGAACACAGTCCCAATATTCGCGTCAATGCCATCGCGCCGGGATTTTTCCTCGGTGAACAGAACCGTTATCTCCTCATTGAAAACGACAGCGGTAAGCTTACGGAACGCGGTCAGCAAATTATCGATCATACGCCGATGCAGCGTTTCGGTGAGCCGGATGATTTGGTCGGAACGGTGTTATGGCTTGTGAGTGATGCATCGCGTTTTGTGACCGGAATCGTCGTTCCGGTAGACGGCGGTTTTATGGCCTACAGCGGTGTCTGAAGATTCAGTTCAGCCAAAACGCTGTTCACGAATTCCCGGTACATAGTAATGTGTCAAGCTCATATAGTAGTCGAGGGATTCAGTGGGTTGTTCGTATTCTGGTGGAATGGGTAATCCTGAAAATTGCTGGAAGTACAACAGGCAAGTATCACGCCACCATCGTGCTTCCTGTTCCTGTATCCGCAGCAAGGCTGTGACATGCTCAAAACGAGCGTTATCTACAAAGGCGCTCAGGGACTCCCATATCCCCTGCATCCACCGCACCGACTCCACCCCTTTGTTATAGTTGAAACAGAGTTCATCCCACAGAGTTCGTCCGGATTTCACGCTATATTGCCACCCAACATGATGAAACCACAACAGCAATTCTTCCGGGCAAGATTCAAGATTGGAAACATGTTCGCGATAAGGCGAATGATATTGGCTGACTGCATCGCTTCCACTTGATGTGCGGTCAAAACCGATGCCGTCCGAATCCGCCTGATGATAATAAACCGATGTCCAATCCGCGCGCCCTCCATCCACCCAGGGGCCCGGCCCATAATGATGCCCACGCGCCATAATGTGGTGCAATCCGAGCGGAGTCATATAGTTCACAACAGCCTCGCGCGACTCGATCATCATCGCACTGGCCTGCTCGACAAAATGCGGGTCATTGCTGAAGGTCATACCCAGCCATTCTTCGGCAATCGCCTCCGCAGTCAGGGAATGATCCCATGCAAGCCGCCCGAAAGCATACCAGTTGGCAGCCGCGAAAGGATGTCCACACCAGTTGCGGTCATTACCGATGTTGGAGACACCAGCAATTCCTGACAATGCATATCCATCCAGTGTGCCATCAATAACGCTGGAAACTGGCGACCCGGCTCCGCTGCAATAGGTGTCAGCGTCCAGAGTTTCCTTAAAAAGCGGGGCGAGGTAAACCAGATGCGTCGCACAGCCGAGATATTCCTGTGTGATCTGGAATTCAAGCGCCAGAGGGGTTTTCGGCATAGCGCCGAATAGCGGGTGGAAGGGTTCGCGGGGCTGGAAATCAACCGCGCCGTTTTTAACCTGTAGCAGCACATTCTTTTTGAATAAGCCGTCTTCGGGTACAAGTTGGGTATAAGCCTGCTTGGCTCTGTCTTCCGGCACATCAGGATCATAGACAAACGCCCGCCAAATGACGAGTCCGCCTTTAGGGGCTAATGCCTCCGCAAGCATGTTCGCGCCATCGGCATGAGTGCGACCATAATCATGTGGCCCCGGCTGCCCCTCTGAATTGGCTTTTACCAGAAATCCGCCGAAATCAGGGATAAGCGCATAAATCGTTTCGACAAGCTGCTTCCACCATGCCAGCACGTCAGGGTTCAGCGGGTCGGCAGTCGCTAATTCACCTATCTCAATCGGCGAACTGAAACGTGCTGTGAGAAATACCCGAATACCATAGGGGCGAAACACGTCGGCAAGCCGCGCCGCTTTCATCAAATACTGTTGGGTCAGCATCAAGGGATTGGCGTTGACATTGGTGAGTACCGAGCAGTTAATTCCGATAGAAGCATTCGCCCGCGCATAGTCAATGTAGCGCCGGTCAATGTAATCCGGCAGTTTATGCCAGTCCCACAATGAAAACCCGGCGTACCCGCGCTCAATGGTACGATCCGGATTGTCCCAATGATTAAGCATTCGATAGTGGATATGTGGGGCACTGATAATATCCAATTCGGCAAGGGGGCGATGTGTTTGCAGATGGCGCAGGAAATGGAACACGCCATACAACACCCCTATATCCGTGTTGGCAGTAATCACAATACAGGCTTTCTCCTGTATCACAATATGCCTGATGACAAACCCCTCTTGTTGAGCCTGTTCAAGCGCTTCGACCAGATTGAGTTCCTTAATCAGCTTGGAATTTTGCGGTGTACCGATAATCAATGTTCCATCCTGCACAAGCGATTGGGTGAACACAACTGGATAGCCCAACAGTTTCTCAAGCGCTAAATCAAGCTCTGCCTGTGCAGCACTCAGTGTCGGAGAAGTGGCATGGATGACAATCCGCGCAAGCGCTTTTCGATAAGCGGTCAGAAGCTCAGGATTATCAACTCGCACATAACGCAGCCATAATTCGTAACCGTCTTCGTTTTTCAAATTGCGTTTGATGTTTTCAGGCATGATTTCCTCTAAAGACACTTATCTGTGCCTGAACCTATTCCGATCAGCAAGTCTTTGCGATTTCCAGCGCTGAGACATACAATTTCCTACTGTGTCCGAGCTTGTTACTGAATTTGCGCAAATTATCAGGCGCACTGATACCAACCGCCATGCCCCCAACTCGCTGCGCTTCATGCTGAAGGGCGATCATATGACTCTTAGCAATCGTACCCGTATCAACGAGAACAACCGATATTTGCTCATTTTGTAAGTGGGTTTAGCGCTAACCCAAGCTCGCTTACTGTATCATATCCGACAACTTCTCGCAAAAAAGTATGACTTTGTTGGAAGCAGATAGCAGGAGTTTGCTGTTTCTCACAAAATAGTCTAGGAGCAATAGTCAGGATTTAATAAAGCTTTAGGTGTTTTTTGGCGGTGTGGAGTAGTGCGGCTTGAGAGTCTAAACGACTGCGTTTAAGCAATTGCCGACTTGCGTGGGATACAAACCGTCCTGCTGGTAAACAATAAACTTGCTTTTATGGTGTCGTTCTTCTGAATCATTACTGTTTGCCGCCAACTGGTGAGAGGCTTGACAGCCGGTGCTGTCTAATAGGAGTCACTGAATTAAAGGACAGAGTTCATGGAAGTACTGGTTTTAGAGAAAGCACATCAGCTTTCCATACGGGATATTAATCTTTCCGAAGTGTGGGGTTTGGACGATGTTCGTATCGCCCTGCATACAGCAGACTAAACTTGATCTTGCTGCTTCGCTTGGCTCGGTCACACCTGTTAATGCTGCCAATGAAAGCCTGACCGATGTAGTCATGAAAATGACTGATGGATGGGGTGCAGATATAATATTCGAAGTAAGTGGAAATGCTAAAGCAGTATCAAGTGTATTTGAGCCGCTTTGCCCAGCGGGGCATGTCGTTTTCATCGGTATACCAGATAAGCCGATAGCCTTTGACATTTCCGCTGCTCAGGTCAAGGAAGCACGTATTGAGAACGTGTTTCGCTATGCCCACGTCTACCCGCGTGCCATTGCTCTGATGGGAAGTGGGCAGTTGGATGTCAAACCGCTTATTACTGACACGTTTGTTTTTCAGGACAGCCTCGCAGCATTTGATTTTGCGCTTCATATGCCGTCTACATCGGTAAAAGTACAGATCACAATGTCGCGTATATAAAGGAGAATAAGATGAGTGATCCTGTTTTATCGGTCAAACCGATTTTAGAACGTTTTAGATTGAATGGTCGCACTGCGCTGGTAACAGGTGCGGGGCAGGGCATAGGACGCGCTTTTGCCCATGCGCTGGGTGAGGCAGGGGCATCCGTCGCAGTTGTCGATATTTCACTGCCTCATGCTGAAGCTGTAGCGGGCGAACTTTCCGCCAAAGGTGTTGATGCTATCGCCCTGAAGACCGATGTCACCAAAGCCGATCAGGTGCAGGCGATGGTGGACTCAGTGGTCAAGAAATGGGGAAGCCTGACCATCGCCGTCAACAACGCCGGAATTGGGCAGTGGATTGATGCGGAGACTATACCCGAAGCCGATTGGGATCGAATGCTTAATCTGAATCTGAAAGGCGTTTTCCTCTGTGCCCAGGCCGAAGGTCGCTTGATGCTCGCTGCTGGTTACGGCAAAATCATCAACACTGCTTCCATGTCCGGCAGTATTTCCAATACACCGCAGAATCAATCCCATTACAACATCTCCAAAGCTGGTGTGATCCACTTATCCCGCAGCCTTGCGGCGGAATGGGCACCGCGCGGCGTTCGCGTCAATAGCATCAGCCCCGGTTACACCCGTACCAAGCTGGTCGATGATCTGCTTGAGACACCCATCGGCAAGGAAATGCTGCCTCGTTGGATGGCGCTTACACCCATGAACCGTATGGGTGAAGTCACCGATTTGCAGGGCGCAGTGGTCTTCCTCGCTTCGGAAGTCTCGGACTTCATGACCGGCAGCGACGTGATTATTGATGGTGGCTACTGTGCCTGGTAAGTCCATGAACAAGGAGGGGTTGCAAAAATGAAAGCAGCCCAAATCGTACGTCCCGGTGAAGCATCTGTGATTTCGGTAGATAGTCCATCGCCCGGTGCTGATGATGTTCTGATTAAAGTCCACGCAGCAGGTATTTGCGGTACCGACCTCCACATTTTTAGAGGTGAATACGAAGCGGAATACCCACTGATTCCCGGTCACGAATTCAGTGGTGAAGTCATTGCTGTTGGCGCAAATGTCCGCAATTTTAAGGTTGGAGATCGCGTCACTGCTGATCCCAATATTCCCTGCAATCGTTGCAGCTATTGTCAGCGTAACGAACCCAACCAGTGTAGGAACCTGCGCGCTATAGGTGTCACCCGCAGTGGAGCATTTGCCGAGTATGTGGTCGCACCGGAAGGCAATGTGTTTTCGATTGGCGATATGTCCTACAGCGCGGCAGCCTTGATTGAACCGCTGGCCTGTGTAGTCTGGGGGCAAAAACAGATTGATATTCAACCCGGTGATAGTGCGCTCGTTTTTGGTGCTGGGCCGATGGGGCTTCTCGTCGCACAGGCATTGAAGCAGGCAGGTGCGGCGCGGGTCGTCGTGACTGATGTGGTTCCCTGGCGTTTGGAAATGGCGGCGCAGCTTGGTGCGACTGAAACAATCGTTGCCGATGCACAGCAGACCGCGTCCCTGAAACGTATTGAGCCAGATGGCTACAATATTGTCGCAGATGCAACCGGGATACCCGCTGTATTAGAGGGCACTTTTCAATACGCCAGCCCACGTGGCAAAATCTGGGTATTTGGCGTGACACCGCAGGGTACTCAGGTCAAATTCCCATCCTATGAAGTTTTCCGTCGTGATCTGAAAATCATCGGGAGCTTCGCGGTAAATCGCACTTTCCCCCAAAGTATCGCACTGATCCAAAGTGGCGCGATACAGGTTGAACCCTTGATTTCGCACCAACTGCCGATTGATGATTTTCGTCATGGATTGGAAATCGCTGAAAAAGACCCGAAGCGCGTAAAAGTTCATTTCAATTTTTGAGGTGAACAGGCTTGCCCTTGTCCTCAGGTGAATGTGCCTCAATACAGAATCGTATACGTATCAGACAAACGTATTTCTTCCGCGTTTGCCTGATACGTATTTTATGCCCCTATTTTTCTTACCATTCCTGCTTGTCTCAATAATCTCACCTACGCAATCCTAAAATTCTGAGTGCAAGAGCGGTGCAATCTCCTAATGTTGCACTGCTTTTGCAGATAATTTGCGCTAGTTATGCACGCCCTGAGTGCAAAAACTGAACTAAAGTGGTGCAAATAGACAAAATTTTTATGTTGATACTGGATATTTTATGGCAATTGAGTTCGATAACTTCTTAAGCACACTTTTTTTCGTCGCACATTCATCCCCCTACCAAAAATACATGACTACCGCCCTTCCCACCCTGGAGGGGATGGACACTTCATCACTGCTAAATAATCCCTATCAATCCAATTGCACACGGAGATAATGACATGGTTGAAAACCTTGCCAACGAACATGCCCTGCGGATGGTCAATATTGAAAAGCATTTCGGCCTCGTGCGCGCGCTGACCAATATTAATCTGGCTGTGGGGCGTAATGAAATCGTTGGGCTGATTGGCGATAACGGCGCTGGCAAATCCACGATGGTGAAAATCCTGACCGGCGTTTTTGTACCTAACAGCGGCGAATTGTATATCGCGGGACGCAAAGTTGACCTTAAAACCTACAGCGTCTTAAAAGCCCATGAGTATGGCATCGAAACAGTTTATCAGGATAAGTCATTGGGGGAAAAACAGGCGCTCTGGCGCAACTTCTTCGTAGGACGGCAAATCACCAATCGCTTCGGCTTCATTGACGTTAAAAAAGAAAAGGAAATCGCCAACGAAATCATGATTAACAATATCGGATTTCGCGGCAAAGGGATCACCGTTGACTCAACTGTGAGCAAGCTTTCGGGTGGCGAGCGTCAGGGTGTTGCCATTGGTCGGGCAATGCATTTTAAGGCTGAATTAATCGTTCTCGATGAGCCAACCGTTGCCTTATCACTCAAGGAGGTTCGCAAAGTGCTGAACTTCGTCCACCAGATTAAAGATGGCGGCAAAGCCTGTATCTACATCTCGCACGACCTTCAGGATGTGTACGAAATATCGGATCGTTTCGTCATTATGGATCGTGGTGAGATTGTAGCCAGCATCTCGAAAAGCGATATTTCCGCGAAAGATTTGAGTGAATTTCTCTTGCAGTACGCGCATGGCCTCAAGGACAAAGGCGAATCATGAAACAAGCAAAATCAGTGGTCAGATTTCTCGCGAAGATAGAAGGCCTGCCCATAGCACTCGTTCTCCTGGCTCTCTATGCTGCTTTCAATATCGCTGCACCGCAGGCCTATGGAAGTAATTTCCTTATTTATGCATCATTCCTTCAAACGGTTCCCAAATATCTGATTTGTGCGCTTGGCTTGACCTTTGTCATCACGGCTGGTGAGATTGATCTCAGTTTTCCCGCTGTTGTCGCCTTTGCCGGATTCGTCTTTACCTGGGTCTTCAAGAATTTCGATTCACCCCTGGCTCCCTGGCTCGGCCTTATTCTGGCGTTGACTGCTGGTGGCCTGGTTGGCTTTATCAATGGCGTGATGGTTGCAAAAATTGGGGTTCCATCCATTATGGCTACTCTGGCAGCACAATTCTTTTGGTACGGTGTCACAGTGCTGCTGGCAGATGGAAAATCAATCCCTATCATCGCTGTTCAGGACACACTTCTTCATGCCCTTCTTGTCGAACGACTTTTTGGTGTCATACCCGCACAAGCCCTTTGGACACTCGCGCTTGCCATATTGCTCTGGTTCATCCTGAATCGCCACAAATTTGGCGAAGCCATCTTGTTCATTGGCGACAACCCGAATGTCGCGCGGGTCATGGGTATCAATGTTGAAGCCACCAAAATCAAACTCTTTACCATGTGCGGCATGATTGCGGCTTTTTCAGCCGTTATTGTCACCATTGATATCAATACGTTCTACCCGACACAGGGAAACGGCTTCCTCCTGCCCGCGTTGGCTGGGGTTTTCATTGGTGGAACCTCCATTGCGGGTGGCGCGGGTTCTATTGTCGGCACATTTTTTGGTTCTTTCATAATCGGTTCACTAGAAGGTGGTGTCGTCTCAACGGGTATCAGTGGTTATTTTGTTCAGTTGGTAGAGGGCTTGGTGATGGGTGCGGTAGTCGTGCTCAACATCGTTATTTCGGAAGATCGCTTCCCTGCCATCTCTGATCGTATCCGTCATTGGAGTACACCGGTTCTTTCGCGTACCGCCAGTCGAATCCCCCCAAAAGAGGATGAAGCGCTGGAATAACATCCATCGATTTGCAGAATAGTTTTCTTTGAAAAGGAGGAAGATTATCGCCGTTCAAATGGATACAGGTTTTTTCACGACCAAAAGTAGAAAACAGATTCACGACGAAAGGAATCAGGAAAATGAAGAAACGACTTATTAGTATCATCGCTATTTTCATCGGAGCAGCCCTGATTGTTTCTGGCTTGGCGGGCGCTCAGGACGCTCAGATGGTCGTCTACATGCAAATGGGTGGAACACAGGGCGATCCTTCGACTCTGGCACGCACCAATGGTGCCGAGGCCGCCGCAAAGGCTTTGGGCGTTAAGCTCATTGAACAGTATTCCGGCTGGGATCCTCAGAAGATGATCGACCAATTTAACGAAGCGCTGGCCGCTAATCCGGCCGCGATCATCATCATGGGACATCCCGGTGAAGAGGCCTTCTCGGCATTAGTCGATCAGGCCGAAAGCCAGGGCATCATCGTCACTAGTGGTAACAATCCGCTCCCCAATCTTGAAGCCAAGTATCAGACCAAGGGCTTCGGCTATGCGGGTGCTGATCTCCATGCGGGTGGATTCCTGACCGGGCAGGCTATGGTCGCCGCCGGTTTGAAATCGGGTGATGAGGCCGTTGTCTATGACATTTGGCACAATCAAAGCCGAAGTTTGAGTTCGCAAGGTGTTGTTGATGCACTGGAAGCCGCTGGTGTCGTTGTTGACAAACTGGATGTCTCCGATCAGGTCGATCAGGATGCCTCACTCGGTATCCCGGTTCTGACAGCTTACATTGCCGCTCATCCGAATCTCAAGGCCATCGGCACGCAGCATGGTAATATCACCGCCATTCTGCCCCAGGTACTTCAGGCAGCGGGCAAGAATCCCGGTGACGTGATTGTCGGTGGTATTGATCTGTCACCAGCAACCATTGATGGAATCAAGAAGGGCTACATCAGCGCCAGCTTCGATCAGGTGCTTTACCTGCAAGGTTGGCTCCCGGTGCAGCAGGTCTTCTTCACCAAGAATTATCTCATTCCGGGTCTGCATATTGATACGGGTGTAGGCACTGTTAGACCAGACAACATCGATGCAATTGCGCCGTTAATTGAAGCGGGCATCCGTTAACACGGGCACTTTTTCGATAGTTTTGCTGCTGTGTTCCTGCCGCTTGTTGGTGGGAACACAGCCTGATTTGACAGCCTTTTCAGGTATCATAAGTCTGTTGATTTATAGAGCGCAGGTGGCATGAGAACAAAATTATTATTGTTTATTATCGCAGCAGCCATCTTTTTTATCGCCACTTCGTTTGCTTCTCGACGCGGTACGCGCTATGTGGGTTTTGTACCCCCAGCTTTTACCAGTCCCTTCCATGTTGCTATCGCTGATGCCGCCCGAACACTGGCTGCTGCCAAGGGATGGTCAATTGATATACAGGCTCCAGCCAGCGAAGGTGATTTTGCTGGTCAGGTCACGATTGTTCAGCAGTTGATCGTTAAGGGTGTGCAGGCCATCAGCATTAATCCCATCAACGTGGATGCTATGACTGCCGGAGTCAAAGCCGCCAACGAAGCTGGCATCCCGGTTTTCATGCATAACCTGATTACGCCGCTCAACGACCCCACAGCCAAAGTTACGGCCTACATTGGTTACGATCAATGGGGTGGAGCGGCTAAACTCGGTGTCTATACCTGTCACCTGCTGGCGACTAAGAAAAACACATCACCTGAATTAGCCACTGGCAGTGTTTATATCCTGCTGGGCATCGACAGCATTTTCTCCCATCGCCGGACACAGGGATATATTGCTGGCTTGTCCATGTGCCCTGGTGTGCAGGTGGTTGGTGAACAAAGTGCGGAATGGACGCGCGAAAAAGCCGCCAGCGTCGCTACAGCAGCATTGCAGCAGTTCCCGGATATAGATGTGTTTTACGGTAATAGTGATGAAATGGCAATCGGTGCGTCCCTCGCGGCTGAGGCGCTGGGGCTGAAAGTGAATCGCGATTTTTATGCCATCGCTATTGACGGAAATCAACCCACATTGGATTTAATTCGACAGGGCAAATTTACTGCAACCCTTGGTGTTGATCCCTATCGGATAGGACAAGCCGTCATTAACGCGATGGATACGGTATTAAGCGGAGGTACTGTGCCGCAGTATCTGCTTACGCCGTCCGTTATTGTCGATTCGACTAATCTGGATGATTACATCGCAGGTAAAACCTGGACGGAACCCGTAGCAGGTTCAGCCGAAATCGACAACGGCAAGCCAACCGTCGGTCAATAGATGTGTTTTGCTGGAAATGATGTGATGGACGCTTAAGCTATAATAAGTTCAAAAATAGCTTGTTTTCTGGTTAATTTAAATGGCCTTATTGGAATTACGTAGAGTATCGAAATCATTTCCCGGCGTTCACGCGCTTCGTCATATCGACTTGGATGTGGAAGCGGGCGAAGTTCACGCTATCCTCGGCGAAAATGGCGCGGGAAAATCGACTCTCATCAAGCTCCTGAGCGGTGTCTACGAACGCGATTCAGGCAGTATTCGTTTTCATGATGAGATGGTCAATTTCGACTCGCCACAGGAGTCACAGCGTGCCGGTATACGTACATTGCATCAGGAATTTAACCTGCTTCCGCAGCTTACCGTAGCAGAAAACATTTTCCTCGGTTCTGAACCACGTTATCGTTGGCTGCCTTTCATCAACTGGCGTGAAATGCAGCGCAGCGCACGCGATACTCTCGATATGCTAGGGTTGTCCATTGCTCCGGATACCCGTGTTTACAAACTCAGTGTTGCCCAGCAGCAGATGGTCGAATTGGCAAAAATGCTCCATACCCGCGCCAATCTGCTTATCATGGACGAACCCACCGCCACTTTATCGCAGCCGGAAGTCAGCACCTTATTCAGCCTCATTCGCCGGATTAAGGCGCATGGTGTGGGTGTTATCTATGTCACGCATCGCCTTGACGAAGTGATGTCTATCGCAGACCGCGCAACAATTCTGCGCGATGGTCGCCGCGTGGTGACGATTGATACGGCTGATGCTAGTGTCGATATGGTTGAACATCTCATGTCAGGACTCTCAACCCCTGCCCGAACGTTCCGCACCCATAAATCTCCCGGAAAAGAAGTGCTTCGGGCGGAAAATTTATCGCGCCATCCTGCTTTTGAAAATGTCTCCCTCAATTTACACGCTGGCGAAATTGTTGGCCTGACAGGATTGGTCGGGGCAGGGCGTTCAGCGCTGGTACGAGCCATTTTCGGCCTCGATCCTGTCGACGCGGGAACGCTTTACGTCGATGGACAGCAGGTTGAAATACATTCACCGCAGGATGCTATTGCTTTGGGTATCGGGCTGCTCCCGGAAGAAAGACAGCGCGATGGCCTGATGCTCGAATTAAGCGCACGTGAAAACATCAGCCTGATTTCACTGGGGCAGCATGGAGTCATGATCGATAACGAAGCCGAGGCTAACCTGACGCGGGCGTATATCGAACGCCTGAATATCAAGGTGGCTAACCCGGAAGCCAAAGCATCTACCCTCTCTGGCGGGACACAGCAGAAGCTTATCCTATCGCGCTGGCTGGCGGCCTCGCCTCACATTTTGATTTTTGACGAGCCGACGCGCGGTATTGACATCAATGCCAGACTGGAAATTTACCGTCTGATGGCGAACATCGCCGCGAAAGGTACTGCAATCCTCCTCGTCAGCACCGAGCTATCTGAAATCGCACGCCTCTGTAATCGAGCCATGGTGATGCAGGCAGGAACGATTATCAAGACTCTGGAAGGTGATGAAGTCACCGAGACAAATCTGTCGCGATATGTGATGGGAGGCGAAGCATGAATCATCCGGGTATCCAGGCACAGGGGACGATCAGGCATCGTTTCAATGAATTGGAAAAGCGGGATGTTATCTTCATCGTACTGGTTTTGACCATGCTGTTCATCTTCATGAGCAAATCCCTCGAATCGAGTCTGGTCGGCAACCTGCAACTGTTAGCGACATCCATGGCAACCATTGGCATTGTGGCCGCAGGCCAAACGCTGGTCATCATCACAGGCGGGATTGATTTATCCGTCGGCTCAGTTGTTGGCCTGACAGGCATGATAACGGCCTATCTAGCGACGGTTGGTCTTGGTCCATTGGGCACGTTTAATCCCTGGGCTGCTGCTGTTATCGCGCTCGTCGCTGCTGCGGGAATTGGCTGGATTAACGGCACGCTGGTAGGTCGTTACAAACTTGCTCCCTTCATTGTTACTTTTGGAATGCTCAATCTGCTGCATGGCGCGACACAATTGCTCTCGAACGGCACTCCTATCAATCTTGGCAGTGATGCTTTTGATTGGATGTGGGCAAAAGCCTTTGGCATTATCCCCGTCCCTGCGATTTTACTGCTCGTTGTGTTCATCATCACCGCCTATCTCTTGCGGAACAGCCGATATGGACGTTATGCCTACGCCATCGGTAGCAATGAAACTGTAGCGCATTTGAGCGGCGTGAACGTCGAACGCACCCGTCAGATCATCTATGCTGCCAGCGGTTTTCTGGCAGGCTTATCCGGTTTGCTCCTGTTATCGCTCATTAAAGGCGGGGCATTACAAAACGGGCAGTATTATGAATTGATTTCCATCGCGGCGGTTATCATCGGCGGAACGAGTTTGCGCGGGGGCACAGGCGGTGCATGGGGTACGTTGATTGGTGTGCTGCTCATGGCAATCGTCAAGAATGGGATCATCCTGTTTAGTATCCCGCCCCTCTGGAACGAACTCATTACCGGCGCGGTAATTATCACCGCGGCGCTCATCGATATTCAGCGGCGGGTGCTGACAGCCTCCATCCCCGCCCTTCACAGCAGTTCCATCATGTCAGGGCTGCAAAAGCCCCAGAATCTCCTGCACCTCAAAACACTTAATCAGGTGTTGAGTCAGCTCAGTCAGGCGCTCGAAGATCGTTTTGAATGCAATGCTGTATCAACATTTTTGCTGAATCGTGAGACCAATCAATTGGTAAGATTAGGCAATGAATCCGAGCCGCCGGGATCATTAGTTAGCCATGCTTTTTCCGGCGGTAAAACAGTCATCGTTTCGGATCTCCGTCGTGAGATCATCTACCAGTCTGCTGTTTTCAAACCGGACAGCCGGTCTGTCGCGGCAGTCCCCATTATCCGCGATGGCGCACGGATTGTCGGAGTAATCGAATTAGAGTGTGCTTCGGCAGGGGCATTCACATCTTCTGAAATGGAATCGGTTGTGACGCTTTGCAGTCAGTTTGCCGGAGTGCTCGAAGACAACTGGCTTCTGGAAATTGGATGGTTAGCCCAGCAAATCCGCGATAATCTGCGTAACTTGCCCGATGATGCCTACCTCGATACAAGTGAGCTGGGGGAATGGCTGCTGTCGGAAGTCAGCAATCGTGGTCAGTCGCTTCGTCAGATTCTGCTGGATGCCATCAATTACCTGTATTCGGAACATCTGGAGGCCAATTCACGGGCACTTCGCCGCTACATGATTTTACGGCAGACCTATATCGATCAAAAGCCAGTCGAAGCCATTATTCATGAGTTTGGCTTGAGCCGTCGCCAGTATTTCTATGATCTTAAAGAAGGTATTGATGCCATAACGGACTACATTTTCAGGCAGCGCCAATCCAGAATTGCCCTTAACGCTGTCCCGCACACCAGGCAGCCCTGGGCATCATAGTGTGCTGCTTATCCTTTGATTGCCCCAGCCGTCATCCCCGAAACGATCTGCCGCTGGAAGAACATGAACATAATAAGAGGCGGAATCGTGATGATAACCACATCCGCGAACAGCAGATTCCACTGCGAGCTGAACTGGCTGATGAAGCTGTACAACGTCAACTGCGCCGTAACATTCTGCGCGCCGGGAAGGAAGTAAAGCGGCCCCGTGAAATCATTGTAGATAGCCACTGACGAGGTAACAATCACTGTGATAATGGCTGGTCGTAAAAGTGGCAGGATGACTGAGAAGAACACCCGCAGCGGAGATGCACCATCCATAATAGCGGCTTCATCAATCTCACTCGGTATCGATGCCATAAATGAACGGAAAATCAGGGTGGCGAAGGGCATGGTGAAGGCGACTTCGACCATGATTAGACCAACGAGCGTTTTATAAAGACCAATCTTTTGCAGCACAAAGATAGTCGGGACGACTGAAGGAGGGATGATAAGTCCCGCCAGCATAACCGAACTCACAACCGATGCCATGCGATCCTGACGGCGCTGCATCACGTAAGCGACAAGCGCGGAGAGCAGGACAATCAGCGTGACCGAACCAATAGTCAGAATGGTGCTGTTCCACAGTGCCAGAGACATTCGGTTATCGCCAAACGTCATGACCTCGCGCAGATTCTCGAAAAGCTGAAACTCGCTCGGCCAACTGAATTGAAAGAGGGCGGCTTCCGGGCGAGATTTGGCCGCTGTCAGCAGGATGAATATGAATGGCACAATAAAGATGATGCCAATAACGATAAGAGATGCCACGTCTACCCAGAGACTCGCAATGAAATGACGGATTTTCATAGTTCAAGCTCCAGACGATTGAACGAGCGCATCAGCGGATACACGATAATCGTGACGAGAATAAAGAGTACGACATTGCCAGCAGTGGATAAGCCATAGAACCCTGCCTGATATTCTTTGTAGATCACGGATGTGAGTACGTCCGATGCGAAGCCCGGACCGCCATGTGTCATTGTCCAGATCAGATCGAATGTCCGCAGTCCGCCGATAAACGACAGTAGGATGACGGTGAAAGTCGCGTTACGTGCCAGCGGAATGATGACATAACGGAATTTCACCCATGTCCCGCCCTCAAGCCGCGCTGATTCAAAATAATCCAATGGGATCGATAAGATACCCGCGATGAAGATCACCGTTGCAATGCCGATGCCCTTCCAGACATCGACCATGGCAACCGAAAACAGAGCCATGCTTGGGTTTCCCAGCCAATCGGGCTGCGGCAGTCCCAGTGACCCAAGAACGGTGTTGATGAGTCCGGTGGATGGCTGCATGAGCGTGGCGAATGTGATTCCGACTGCAACTGTGCTGACAAGCACCGGGAAGAAGATGATCCCGCGTAGAAGTCCCTTGAGCCGGATACTGGAGGTGAGCAGCATGGCAAGCGGTAGTGAGATGATTACTTTGAGTCCGCTTGTCAGCACCGCATAGATGAGTGTGTTGCGCAGCCCGGAAACAAGCTGCGGGTCACTCAGAAATGAAGCGTAGTTGTCCAGGCCGATGAACGTCGCGTTAAACAGCGTCCATCGCGTCAGGCTGAAGTAGAAGGCAAACGCTGTCGGCACGATGAAGAACACACCGAATACCAGCCCTGCCGGAATATAAAACCAATTGGGATATGTCCGCAGGACAGCCCGTGGACGCGCGTTGTTTCTCATAAAACCTCGCAGGCATCAATTGTATTCAAGCCCGGTGAGAACTGAGGGTCGGCAGACTACCTCCGACCCTCAGATTACAGAAGTGTTAGGAAAAGTGCATTACCAGCCCGGCAGACCGAGCTGCTGTGCCTGTTTCTCAACATCCTGATCGTAGTTCGCCGCTGCTTCCTCAGGTGTCATCTGACCAGTTCCGACAGCCACACAAATCTGTTCAAGATTCGGGCCTTTCACCGGAGAGAGGAACTCAAGTGCAGGCAGCGAATTGCCGGAGTCGATATACGCCGCGATGTCCTTTACGCCAGGGAGTACATTATCGGGCAGTGTCGTCCCCTTGATGAGGTATGGCCCTTGTGGCGGAACCTTCGCTGTAATCGCATCGACACCATCAGTTGAGGCGATGAACGCCAGGAAATCCTTGGCTTCTGCGAGGTGGGCAGTCGTCTGCGGAATATAGGTTCCAGCGGGCATCCAAATCGTCGCGCCATTCTTAGTGGCATCAGTACCCGGTTGCGCGAAGAAACCAATGTCGTTCACTTCGTCGGGCGAATTCGCGGCGATAGTCGAAAGGGCAAAGGATAGCATGGGGTACTGAGCGCCTGTGCCATCAGCCAGCAGCTTTAAGCCCTGTTCGAATTTCGTAGTCGCAAAATCCTTTTGGTACCAACCCTGATTGAAACCTTCTGCCAGATAGCCAAAGCTTGCTGCCGCTGCCGGGGTTGTGGCGTACTTGGCCTTATTGGTGGTGTAATCCTCAGCGAAGGTTGGGTCAGCCTGCGCGACATTGTAGTAGTCAGCCAGCACAAACAACTGAGAAGTCCATGTGTCGCCATAGGTAGCAATAACAGGTGCAATGCCGGCTGCTTTGATTTTTTCGTTGTTCGCTTCGAATTCAGCCCAGGTTGTGGGTACGCTCAGTCCTAGCTTATCAAAAACCTTCTTATTGTAGAGGATGCCACCGCCCAGCGCTGTTCCTGTTGGCACACCGAATACCTGGTCGCCTTGCGAAACGGTGGGGAGGAACGACTCAACGACGTTGGCGATGAAGGCTTCCTTCGACAGGTCAACCAGTGTATCAGTTGGGTGTAGAGCCTGAAGCAGAGAGCCAGAGTTGTAGAAGAAGATGTCGGTCATATCGCCCGTTGCAAGGCGTGTCTTGACGATGTTATCGCCTTCAGTGCCGCCGGGGCGGCTCTCGATGGTAATCGTCACATTTGGATGCAGCGCCATATAAGCATCAGCCAGTGCTTTGGTCGTGTCCTGACTGTTCTGGCTGTCGTCTACGAGGTAAGTCAGAGTAACAGTATCCTGTGCAGCGGCGATTGAAGTGCCAATCACGAGGAGCATAATGAGAGCGCATGTAAACAATTTCAGGTTAATTTTACGGAAACTCACCTTATTTCTCTTTCTCATGTAAAATCATGCACTAGAGGATTTCCAGATCCTTTTTCGGAGAGGGTAGGAACCTTTGCAACCCTACCTTCTCCACCTTCTCAGTGGACTATTTTCCCTACCCGGTCAATTCATTTACACCTCCCAATCCGCCCGTTCCGATATGCCGGGCTTTCCTGTTTACCAGGGAGCAGATCCAGTAGACTCACGAATACAGAGCCGCCACCCACTCGTGATGACCTCACGGGGGCGATCTGGCTCATTGAGCCGCTTGAGTAAGAGCCGTACCGCATCTCGACCATCCTGCTCCGCTAAACCGGAAACAGTTGTCAAACGCGGAACGGTGAAGTTGGCAAAAGGGATATTATCAAAGCCAGCGATGGAGACATCATCGGGAACGCGAAGTCCTAAATCAATGGCTGCTCGTATGGCGGCGGTTCCCAGTAAATCATTGATGGCGATAAGGGCTGTAGGGCGATTCGGTTGAGTTAATAGATACTGCGCAGCTTCGTAGCCATCTTCCATTAGTGGGCCACATGCGCGAACCAGGTTTTCGTCATGGGGGAGTCCTGCCTCTTCTAAGGTACGGCGATAGGCATCCAAACGGTCAAAACCCTGTGAGGGAATGGTGACTCCGTAGACGAACCCAATGCGTTGATGACCGAGTTCGATCAAATGTGACATTAAGACTCTGGTTCCCGCCCCATAACCCTGATGCACTGAATCAAATTCTGAATCTGTTGCGGACAATTCGACAACAGGGCAGGGTGATTTACGCAGTTGATTCAGGACACTTTCCGGCAGCAGTTTGAAACCGATGAGGAGGATGAGACCGTCCACGCGCTGTTCGGCGAGTTCCTTGACGCTCTGATTTTCGCGTTCCGGGGTCAGCGGGTTATGTGCCAGCAGCAAATTATAGCCAGCGGCTTCTGCCTCGCTGGATATGCCCTGTAAAATCTGCCAGAAGTAGGGATTTTCATACAGGGGCAGCAGTACCCCTATCGTTTTTGTCTCACCACTGCGCAACGACTGCGCCCGCGCATTGATTTCATAACCGAGTTCAGCAATAGCGTCTAATACGCGCTGACGGGTTTCAGGCGAAATAGGTATACGCTGATCTGTTGGATCATTCAGGACGTAAGATACGGTTGCGCGCGAGACACCTGCTAAACGGGCAACATCAACCTGGGTGGGGCGCTTCATAAATTATCCAATAAGTTACAAACAATGGTCTAAACTATAATTTGACACGACTCAGCTTACTCGTGTAAATTTAGGATATAGAGCAATTGAAAATTTGTCAAGCAAACTCAGAGTCGACTATTTCGGATATGTGGCGATATTATTTTTATGTTCAAAAGGTGATGATTCATGACAGACATTGAGCATCTTATTTGCGAATATCGGTCAAATCCGCTGGGTATTGATGTGGAATATCCGCGTCTGGGCTGGCAGATGCAAACCAAACGATTGGGGGCAAGGCAGACTGCCTACCATGTTCGGGTAGCAGGTACGCTCGAAGGACTTCACGAAGGCAAAGCTGATTTGTGGGACAGTGGGAAAGTCGAATCTGATCAATCGGTACAGGTCATTTATGCCGGTAAGTCATTGGAATCACGCCAGCGTGTCTACTGGCAGGTAACCGTCTGGGACGAAACGGGGAACGCCTCTACCAGTGATGCTGCCTGGTTTGAAATGGGACTGCTCCATGACAGTGACTGGCAGGCGCAGTGGATTGGGACAGCATTTGCAGGGGGGCCGCGCAGCACCTTTCCCATCCCCTATTTGCGTAAAACTTTTATGCTCCCGGCGGATGTGGCTTCGGCACGCTTGTATATTACAGCGCTCGGTCTATTCGAGTGTTCGATCAATGGTCAGCCTGTCGGAGAGGATGTATTTGCGCCGGGATGGACGGATTATCACCAGCATGTGCAGTATCTCACCTACGATGTGACTTCCCTTCTGCATCAGGGCGATAATGCACTGGGGGCTATCCTTGGCGATGGATGGGCTGTCGGGTATATCGGTTGGCTGCACCGTCAGAATTATGTGGATCGTCCCCAGCTTCTCGCGCAGCTTGAAGTCACACTTATAGATGGCAGTACGCAGATAATCGTGTCCGATGGATCATGGACATATCACTTCGGACCGATTACCCATAGTGATTTTCTACAGGGTGAGGCCTACGATGCCCGAAAGGAACTCGTCAATTGGAATACACCAACTTACAGCGGTGCTGCCGGGATGCCTGCCGAGGTGTTCAGCCATCCTGATCTCAAAGTCGTAGCGCTGAATGGCCCGACAGTGCGGCGTATTCAGGAACTCTCACCGCTTAAGAAACCGTTTAATCGCGATGGTATGGGTCGTAAACGATACCTGTTCGATCTGGGACAGAACATGGTTGGCCGGGTGCGCTTCAAGGGTTCAGCCCCGGCTGGTTCGACCATCACCATTCGCTTTGCCGAAGTGCTCAACACCGATGGGTCACCCTACTATACCAATTTGCGCTCGGCACATGCGACCGACTATTACACCTTCAAAGGCGTAGGTGAAGAAGTCTGGGAATCGAAATTCACCTTTCATGGCTTTCGTTATGTGGAAATTGAAGGCTATTCAGGCAAAGTCACCCCCGACACGATCACCGGAATCGTAGTGCATTCGGAGATAGAGCAAACCGGGACATTTGAATGTTCCGATCCGCTGCTTAATCAGCTTCAGCATAACATTCTGTGGGGTCAAAAAGGTAATTTTGTCGATGTGCCAACCGACTGCCCACAGCGCGATGAACGCTTAGGCTGGACAGGGGATATTCAGGTCTTTGTGCGCACCGCTGCCTTCAACATGAATGTCGCTGGTTTCATGACCAAGTGGGCAAACGATGTTGCCGACGCGCAAAATCCCGATGGCTCCATTCCCGCTGTTGTCCCTTATGCTGCCGATGTGCCGAAAGATGGTGGGCCAGCCTGGGCGGACGCGGTGATTATTTGTCCCTGGACGATTTATTCATGCTATGGGGATAAACGCATCCTTGAACAAAATTATGAGACGATGGCTCGCTTCATGGACTTTTTGCTGAATACCAGTCCCGGCTATATCCGCTGTGCGCCGGATTATGAGGGCTGGCCTGGTTTTGGCGATTGGCTTTCGATCAATGCCAGCACACCGCGCGACCTGATTGGTACGGCTTTCTTCGCCTATGATGCGAAACTGATGGCACAAATTGCTGCTGCGCTAGGCAGAACTGAAGACTCAGCAAAATACGATTCGCTTTTTGCTGACGTGAAAAAAGCCTTTGGCGAGCGGTTTTTCGCGGGGAGCAAAGTGCCAATTGCTGCCGCACCCCCTTCAGAGTCGCGAAAATTGATGGATGAGGCCGATGCACTCTCTCGCGGGCGCTTAAAAGGCGTTCAATATGAGCCGATAGACTCACAGGTTTTCAACTCAAGTTGGTTTGAACCGACCCAGACGGCCTACATCCTCGCGCTGCACTTTGACTTGCTCCCTGTAGAACTGCGCTCAAAAGCGGTTGACGAGTTAGTGGCTGACATCGAGCGTCGTGGAATGCATTTATCTACTGGTTTTGTAGGTTCGCCCTATTTGCCGCATGTACTGAGCAGCAATGGACGGCTCAATACGGCCTATGCCCTCTTGAATCAGAAAAGCTGGCCGTCATGGTTGTATGCGGTAACGCAGGGCGCGACCACGATCTGGGAGCGCTGGGATGGTTGGACGGAGGAAAATGGTTTTCAAGACCCCGGCATGAACTCTTATAACCACTACGCCTATGGAGCTATTGGCGCATGGCTCTATAACACCGTCGCTGGTATTGAACTTGACCCTGCGCAGCCCGGTTATAAACATAGCATCCTGCGCCCTCAACCCGGTGGTGATCTGACCTCAGCCCGCGCTTCACTCAAGACTCTATATGGCGAATTGGTATCGGATTGGAAGCTTGAAAGCGGCAGATTTGAATGGACAGTCATCGTGCCGCCCAATACGACAAGCACGATTGATGTGCCCGTGAGTCGAGGGCAAAAAGTGACATTGAACGGCAAGATTGTAGACAGAACGGTGCTGGAAATCCCGGCGGGCAAATACAACATCATCGCTGAGTAGTGACACTCTGCTACGTCTAAAGACGTGCAGTTTCTCGCTGTCCGCCTTGATTTCGCCAGTTCTCGCTTGCACGAGCTACATGCCCTGTGACCGAGGGAACTACGCATAACCCACCGAAATGGGATACGATACTTGCAACTCGGAGGCGTTTCAAATCTTACGTAGGGAACTTCCCCCTACAGCCGCCAAATTTGAAGTTGTTAAGCTGCACGAGCCGTTCTCGTAGGCTCTGAGAAAGGGAATTTCTCAACGTAGGAGCAGTATAACCGCTTTTCTGGCTGAAGCCAAACGAGAAACCCGCCTAACCACTGCCTCTCAAGAGGCGAGGGTTGCGGCGGGTTCAATTCTGTCAGTGATATAGTTTCTTGCGCCATCTAGTGAGAAATTATCCGGGCAGGCTGCCTGCTCGGATAATCAATATGTATCGCTAAATCTCGTTGACCACTGCGGTTGACTCGTCGTTTAAGCTGAGGTTGCTTTCCGCACGCTTTGACCGACCAGCGAGGAAAAGGTAAGCGTACATACACCCGCCGCTGATAAGCCCCACAGCGACATGCAGTATGAAGGGTGCATCCGTCGGTGAAAAAAATCCTTCGATGGTTCCGGCGATAATGAGCAGTGGAACCGCCACTACTGCCATCATAACTGCGCGGCGGGCAGTCTGTGCTAAGGCATCGCGGCGGGTATAGGGGCCGGGATTGAGCAGTGCCCAACCGAGTTGTAATCCTGCTCCGCCCGCCATAAAGATAACGCTCAATTCAATAACCCCATGACCGATGACGAAGCCCAGCAGTGAATTGCCCATGCCGTAATGTGCCGCTAACCCCATGACAGCGCCGATAACGAGGCCATTCGTGACCAGCGCGTAAACGCTGAATAAGCCAAAAGCGATACCTCCGGCAAAACATAGCAAAGCAACCCGGATATTGTTGGTCATGATGAGGGTAGAAGCTGCCGGACGTTCACTGGGCGGTATGTCTGTCCATGTATCATGGTTGGAGAGAATTTGCCGCTGCATACCCAGACCCAGTGGGTCGGCTATGTCAGGATTGATATAGGCCAGTCGGTAGCCAGCGATTGCTGGTATCAGAAATAACAGGAACGCTGCGAACATATACCATGCCGTTTGCCGGAACAGTCTCGGAATACGGTGGGTGAATGTGCTTAGAAATGCTTTAAAATCACTGGATTCCTGCTGATAAATGTAACCGTGTGCTCTGGTTAGCAGCTGATTGAGGAAAAGCGTCATCTTTTGGTCAGGGAAATCGCGTCGTGCTTGCGCCAAATCCGAAGTAACCGCGCGATAGAGCGTACCGAGTTCATGTACCTCAGCGGTGGTCAATGGCTTGCGTCCCCGGCGGCTGTTGACCAGCGTTTCCAGTCGTTTCCAATCGGCTTCTCGTAATTTGATGAAATCGTTGGCTGTTGTCATGGTTGTGCTTTACCCGTCATACGCCTCTGGCGGCAAAACGTTCATCGCGAATTTCCAATTTCCAGAATATCATAAATTTACAGGATGGTTGTGTTAGGTCGTTTCCTGCTAATCGTCATTATCTAACGAGGTGTCTGAGATTGGAAAGCTACTCTGATAATCTGTCGATTGATACACCGGAAAATATCCTGCTGAATGCAGAAATAGCCGGATTTGGCTCACGCTTTGTTGCCGCATTAATCGACTACGTCATAATCTTTATTCTGCTCTTTGGTGTATCGTGGCTGTTTGATCGGGCACGATACAACAGTGGGGCAATTGGCAGCCCTTTGCCACCACTCTATTATATTGTGGTGTTCTTGATTACATGGGGCTATCACCTGATTTTCGAGCTGGTGTGGAATGGTCAGACACCGGGCAAGCGTCGTGCCAGTATTCGCGTCATCCAGTCGAATGGACTGCCTGTGACGGTAAGCGCGTTACTCATTCGAAACATCATTCGCTTATTTGATTTTCTGCCGTTCCTGTACGGTTTGGGATTAGTGATGCTGTTCGCGACCAAACGCACTCAACGCCTGGGTGATTTAGCCGCTCGAACGGTTGTCATCCGTGAACAGCGCCATGTTACCCTTCAGACCATAAAGGAAGACATGCGCATCCAGTATATCTATGTGAAACCCATTGAGCCGATTCCGGGTTTTATCCAGCTTGACAATCTGACGCTGGATGATCGTCGCCGGGTCGTGGATTATCTGCGCCGTCGGGCAAAAATCACGAATCGCGCGACCCTATCTACCATGCTGGCACGACAGCTTTGCGAGAAGATGGGAATGGATAACTATACGATGGTTCGTTTTGTGGGACAGCCGGAGATGCTGCTGGAACAGATCGCGCGCGCCTTTGAAATTGCTGACCAGATGCAGGACGAAGATCGCTAGTCGCTTAGGCGAACCTTAAATGACCGATCTTCTCTTTAATTGCAGATAGCGATTGACAACATCTACCGATAGATGCATGGCATCAACATCGAGCGTCAACACCCCTCGGCGTTGCAGATTTTCCAGCAGCAGACGACGCTCGTTGATAAGCTGCTCCGCTACGGCTCGTCGATAAAGGGCATCCGATTCGCTTGGAATTTGTGCGGCGGCAATATCCAGCGCGGGATCACGAATCGTCACGAGCAATGGAACATGCTGCGGTGTCAGGCGCGGTAGATGCGATAATAATTTTTCGGATGCGCGCGCGCCGCTCAGATCAGTAAACAGGATAACGAGCGAACGTTTCTTTTGCTTGGCACGTAAATAGGTGATGGCGCGGCCATAATCAGCCTCGACAGGCTCACTGCCTAATGCATACATCGACTCCAGGAGTTTGTGGAATTGAGAATTACCCGGCGCAGGTGGGATATATTGTAAGATTTGGTCAGCGAACACCAGCAGGCCAACCTGATCGCCTTTTCGGCTGGCAACATAGCTTAGTAACAAAATGCTGTTGATGACGAAGTCCACCTTCGCCATATTCCACGCCTCGCCGCCGGGATCATCCACCCGTATCACGCCGCGCATCATGCGGCCTACATCCAGCAAAATGACCACCCGCTGACTGCGTTCGGGTTCATAATTGGTGCTGATCGGTTTGCCATGTCGGGCTGTCGCATTCCAGTTGATGCTCCGGTAAGGATCATCGGGCGTATAATCGCGCAGGCTTTCGAAGGCTGTCCCTTCACCTCGCAGCCGCACATTTTTGAGACCCATCTCGGTCAGTTGGTCACGCTGTACCAGGAGTTCATAGCGCCGAATTTCATAAATATTGGGATAGACCTTCACTGGCGCGGCAGTCTTGTATACTGCCTGACGCACATAGAGGCCGATTGGCCCACCCCAGCGCAGATTAAGATCACCGAAGCGATAGTCACCGCGTTTAACCGGGCGTAGATAATACGTTACATTCTGTTTTTCGCGCGGGACGATCACTACTTGTCCGCCGGGTTGACTCTTTGCAGCTGCTGTCTCATGATGATTGCTGATCGTCATCCCAACTGGAGGCTCATCCTGTAAAGTGATAGTCAACGGACGCACAGCGCGCGAGTCAATTTCCAGCGTTACAGGATTGGGGACACCTAACGATAGTTTTTGATCATTGTGACGCTGAAGGACGAATTGGTCAGATGAACCTGCGCTGCGTCGATCCAGCCACGTAATAAGCAGCAGTCCAAATGCATAGATCGGTGTTAAGAGTGCCGCTGCCGGAGCAACCGCTGCCAGCAGGAGCAGGGCAGGGATAACTAACGCGAGGGCATACCAGCGCAGTGTCAGCATAAATCGAACCCCTGTCGGCTGTCTGCTTGGAACTTCATCGCGGTACTTCCACTTTGGCGAGGATGCGCCGGATTACGGAGTCACTGTCTAATCCCTCGATTTCGGCTTCTGGACGCACATTGATGCGGTGGCGTAAGATCGGAGGAACCAGCGCTTTCACATCATCCGGGGATGTGTAATCACGCCCACGCAGCGCGGCAAAAGTTTTGGATGCAAGAAGTAGCGCTACACCGGCCCGTGTGCTTGCGCCGAGTGTCAGATCGCTGCTGCGGCGGGTCGCATCCGTAATCGCGGCGATGTAATTGATGATCCCATCTTCTACAGTGACCGATTGAATCAGTTGGCGAATCGCCGCCAGTTGATTTGGATTGACCACCGGAGTCAAATTAGCAGCAGCGAGGTTGTGCGCGTCAAAACCAAGATGGTAACGACGCAGAACTTCGGCTTCTTCCGCCTGCGATAAGTAATCAATCTTGATTTTGAAAAGAAATCGATCAAGTTGGGCTTCTGGCAGTGGATAGGTTCCGTCCATCTCCACTGGATTCTGCGTGGCAATCACCATAAATGGCTCAGGCAATGGCATGGTGCTGCCTTCAATCGTAACCTGCCGTTCTTCCATCGCTTCCAGCAGGGCTGCCTGCGTTTTTGCTGGCGCACGATTAATTTCATCAGCCAGAATGATTTGCGAGAAAATCGGCCCGCGTTTGAGATTAAAGCTGCCCGACTGCATATCGTAGACAACAGTGCCAACCACATCCGACGGCATTAAATCCGGCGTGAATTGAATGCGACGATACTCAGCCTGTACCAGACTTGCCAGTGTTTTCGCCATCAGTGTTTTGGCAGTACCGGGTACGCCTTCCAGCAGCACATGACCGCGCGTAAACAAAGCCACAAGGAGCAAGTCCATAGCGACTTCCTGCCCGATTAATACTCGGCTGGCTTGTTCGCGGAGTTGTTGCGCCAGCGATTGGAGTATCGCGCTCGGCGAGGGCATTGGGGGATCGGATGAAAAATTCAAGTTATGCTCCTTGATAGGGTTTCATGGGCGTTTTCCTTGCTGGATTTGCCTCAAAAATGTATCAACATCAGTTACGGTTCTCACCAGTTCGGCTTCATTGACATTGCCGCGCCGCAAACGGGTTAGCAGGCTTCGGAATTCAGCTTCATCTACGGAGGGATCGTGGTAGATGACGGCTTTGACCATCTCGTTGGGTTCCAGATTCGGGTCTAGTGCATAGCGTTCAGAAACCTGACGGCGCAGCTGACTCTCATAATGCCTGAGCATCTCGGAGCGCTGCCCGGAACGGCGGAATAAGGTTGCCATCGCCTGAATATATTCGCTTGATTCACGGCGCAGACGGTCATCCGGTAGCGGAATGGGACGGGCAAATCGTCTTCCCCGTAGGGCAAGGTAGAGCATGGTGATAGCTGTGCCAGATAGGATGCCCCAGCCGGGTGCTGTGCCGAATAACCAGCCGTTGAAATCAAGCGCTGTTTCTTCCCCGTAGCCATGTGCCGCTTCATCAAACCCGATGGATGCGTATGATGGCACATGCGCCAGTATGTTGGCGATGATTTTGGCGTTCCCCTCGTCTTGAATTCCCCGATTTGTGAAAGGAACGGGCACACCAGCGACCCACACCTGACCCGCTTGTTCCTGCAAAGATACTAACACCGGACTGTTGCCAATGAAGAGATGTGGAACAGCATCAACCCGCTCACTGCTGATTGGGTATGCCACTTCGACAGTAGCTACATCAAAGGTTGGATAAAGCAGTGTGGGCGCGGCAGCAGCGATACCATTTGTTTCCAAGACAGCATAGTCCAGTGAAATTTCGTAAGGCTGAAGTAGATTGTTAACAATGAATGGCGAGCCGGTGACGATCAGCGTGTGACCCTCTCGCACCCAGTCACGGATCAGTTGAATATCACTGCTGCTGTAATTAACAATGGGTTCAAGCACAAACAGGACATCGAGGTCGTAAAGCTGCTTGCTCAGTGAAATGACTTCCTGAACGTCGTAACCGCTCTGCTGTAGCCAGTTGTGCAGCGCCATCGCGCCATCGACCTTATCGTTGCGAACACTCAGTGACGGAGCATCTGGCGCAGGTGCAGTTAAAACGGTGATGATGCTGAGAATCGCGATCAGCACCAGCGCCCCAACCAGAATTTTCGTATCCGCACCGAGATCACGAAAATGTGTCATTAGCCCACCATCCGGTTTACTTCATCGATCTGATGGCGGAACTGCTGATAGTAGGTTTCGTTAATTGGTAAGTATCCGTACCAGACTTCCTCAAAAGCGTTAATGACCTGGCGAACGATATGATAGAGCTGAGGTTTGTCTTTAAGATACCGTAAGTGTTCGCGGTTGGTCAGGCTTGAGTCATAGTGAATCACACCACGTTCATCCAATATGAGTAGAGTAGCCAGATACAGATACCGAATGGCACTGCGATAATCCTGTGATTGCGCATAATCCGTTGCTAGAGCCTGTGCATCACCGGACGTTGTCGGATCAGCATCCTGGGTGGTTTCAACGGTGGCTTGCTGCACCTGTAAATTGCGTGCGAAATAGACAAACACCACCATGACGACCACGATTCCGGCAATAGCGAGAATGATTTCCGCGGCTGAAGAAAGAGAAGTTGTCTGAGGGCTTTCAACGCGCGGCGTATCTGGAATCGGCGTGGGTGTCACGTCCACATATTGAAAACGTGGGTCACGCAGCACGTCTGCAAGTGCTTCCAACGATGCGCTCTCACCAGAGCCATCCGGTCGACTGCGTTGGCTGTCATGATAGACTATGAGCGCTTTGACTTGACGATGCAGAACCTCAAGCGTGTTTGTTTGACCATCTGCAAGTGAGACTCGAATCCAATCGAGGTCAACCGTGACCTCGGTTCCACCGTCTAACTGAACCTGCGTCACACCCGCCCAAAGCGATTGAATTTGGTTGATCGTGATGGCTGGGTCGGCTTGAGTATCGATATGACTCAGCAGCGACTCGGTGAGGGTCAATCGTTCCCAGAATTGACCCTCACTGAGGCTGGAATCCTGCGCGCCAGCGAATGATCCCCAGATCGGCAGCAAACCGAGCATAAACGTACATGCTGCCAGCCAACGGAGCTTCATCGCAGCGAGCGGGTATATTGGTTAATAAAGGCTTGGATAGTGCTGCTGCCCAGCAATCCGGCTGCCAGTCCAAGCAAGGTGAGAATTCCGATATTGCGCCAGTCCTGACCATCAATCTTGAAACCAGATGTTTGTGGCGCAAAGTCGGCGGGACGAGCCTCTGGATTCGCGCTGGAGTCCAGCATAATGTCCAGACCTTCAGTGCGAGTGCGAATGTCGTAGTACAGTAGCGTAAAGGCGATAGGCGATATTGGAGTTATAAAAATGCCAACCAGCGTAGACAGAAACGTAATGAGCAGCAGTTGTGTGGCGTAGCTTCCATTGGAAGGTGTGCTGGATAGGACTAAGAATGTCACAGAACCGCCGAATACCACACTAACGATGATGCTGATAATACCCAGAATGATTCCTAGTCCAACTACCGTCCAAAAGCGACGTTTGCCCAGCATATAGGAACGGGTAACGGCAGCCGAAGGGCCAATATCTTCCAGCGTCAGTACCGGAAAAAAGAGAGAGTAAGCCGCAACGAGGATGTAGATCAGAATCCCGAACAATGCCAGCGCCGGAGGGATAGCGATCACCAGTATCCCCGCGAATACGGCGACAGCCCCAACAAAAATGCCTAACACAATAATTCCGCAGCCCATCTTTACGAAGCGAGAGCTTGCACCGCGGAACGCTTCACCAATCGACACTTTACGATTGAACATGTATTCAGAAGCAAGATAAGTAAGCGGGGCATATATAAGTACGGCTTGGACAAGGCCAAGTATGCTGGAGAGGAATTGTGCGCCACTCGCTGTCGTTGTTCTATTAAAAGAACTGGATTGATTACCTAACAGGTAAGAGGTAGCAGGATTTGACAGCAGCGTTATGATCGTGATCGGGATAGTAACAATTGCCACCAGACCAATAATGGTGACGAAATTGTCCCTGTAAAGACGGAAAGTTCGATCAAGTAGTTCCAGGAACGTGAACGTCATCGGGCGGCGAGAAGGTGCTTCCATCATATAAATCCCCCAATTAACTTGAACTGTAGAAATGGCGCGGACAGTTATTATCCATTATACGAGGAAGTATTAATTTGTACCTGTCCACATGCATTATTTCTGGCAATGTCGCATCCTGTATATAAATCGGCTTCCATAGGGATATATAGCCCATTGTTACAGCTTAGTGCCCTCAAAAATGAGCTTTTGGCTGTTTGCGGTATACTGGGCAAAATTTTCAATAATCAATTAAGGGAGAAATTGTGCGTCTACGTAATGTTATAACCATGCTGTTTGGGCTGATGTTTGTTGTAAGTTTGAGTGCTGTCTTCAAATCAACCGTCGCGCAGGAAGCAACACCATCGCCTGACGATAATCAGATTCTTTTTGACGATTTCAACTACACTGCGCCGGATGACCCCGCTTTAAGCGAAAATGGCTGGGTTGTCCGCACAGTGGATGGCTGGCCGGGTGTGCCCGGTGCGATCTGGCGCGCGGAGAATGTCCAGTTTGTCCCTGACCCAGACGATGATGCCAATCAACTCATGCAGATGACTTCCACTGTCGCAGGCCGCAAGACCTACCAGACGCAGGTTTGCCAGCAGCGCAAATTCTTCGAAGGAACCTACGCCACCCGCGTCAATTTCTCGGATGTACCCGCGAATGGCCCCGATGGTGATAATGTGGTCGAGACCTTTTATCTCATCAGCCCACAGAAGTTCGACATGGATCCCGATTACAGCGAACTCGATTTTGAATATTTGCCCAATGGTGGATGGGGTGTCCCGCAGCATGTCTTTTCCATGACCACCTGGGAAACCTTCCAGCTTGATCCCTGGATTGCCGACAATGCCAGCGATTCGCATGAGGAAAGCTATGCTGGATGGCATACCCTCGTGCTGCAAATCGCGGATGGGCAGACTACCTACTTTGTGGACGGTGAACAAACCGCCCAGCACAGCGGCAAATATTATCCCGAAGTTCCCATGTCGATGAATTACAACCTGTGGTTTATCAACGGTGGACAGTTGTCCTCCACCGAAACCCGCGATTATGTCGAGCAGGTCGATTGGGCATTTCACGCCGCCAATATCATCCTGACACCCGACGAAATCGACGCGCAGGTTGCCGATATGCGGGCTAACGATGTCACCTTCACCGACTCCGTGCCACAGTGGGATCCTCCGCTGGAAACACCCTGTAATTTCTAAACTCACTAACTGCTGAAACCAAAAACGCTCCAATTCGGGGCGTTTTTGGTTTACTTTGGAGACGGCAGGGATGTGCTAGTAATAATGATTTATCAGCCCCTTCAGTGGGCTTAAATTTTTTCCTTGTAGCCGGGGTGTTTTGAACCCCCGGCGGCAGAGTACACGACGATCCTGCTTGAATACGGGATAACCCTCTTTAGCGTCCAGCGGGAAAACAAAAACACCCCGGTTGGAGTGTTTAATAGTGGGTATCTTTGTGTGCCTGGAGAGATTCGAACCCCCGGCCCTCTGCTCCGTAGGCAGATGCTCTATCCGCTGAGCTACAGGCACATAATGATATTATCTTAGCACGCGCTCCACGCTCGGTCAAGACAGAATTTAGTTGCCTGCATCCCAACTTTGGGCTGAATGACAGGATACACTCATATTACGCGAGTATCTCGTTCTTCCGGGCGGGTCAGAGGGTCTTTATACCCTTCCCGCCCGAAACGGTAGCCGGATGGCTTCAGCCTCTGGCGGCAAAATTGCGGCATCTACCCCGGCACAATCTTCACCGCAATATCCCCCGGCGTGTCAAACCATGAACTGACTTCCACTTTATACTCACCCGTTGCTGGCAGACTAAAATGAATCAGCGCCGGGTCACGATCACCCAGGTCGATTGTCGCGCCGCTGTCGTCGTCGCTGCCGATCACCGTTCCATCCGGGTCGTATAACGTTATGCTTAAATCCATATCCGGCGACGGTGGGTTAACCGCTTGTGCGCTGATCGTGACCACCTGACCAGTTGTGCCGCTGAAGGTAAATGTCGCCGGGCCTTTGCCATCCAGTTTGCCTGTCACATCCAGAATCGTGTCTCCGCCCTGAGTGTTGACATCCGGTGGGGCAGAAGTCACCAATTGCACTTCAACGCCACCGCCTTGCAAAAGATCAAATGTGCCTAAATGAATGGTATAAATTCCAGCGGCAGGCAGCGATACGTCTTCAACTCCTGCATCCCGGCTGTCGCTGGTAAAGTCATCATTAAAGGCGATCTGCTGCCCTTTGGCATCATCAATTTCGAGCGTGGTGTCCAGTGGGGTAGGGTTTTCCGGTAGACTGCGGACATATATGCTGATAGTTTGCGGCACACTGGCTTCGTAACTCAGGTCAAATGGGCCGTTCAGTTGCAGCCGTAGCGGTTCGGATGCCAGCAGCGTTTTGACCGGGAGCTGGCCTAAATTGAGGATAGGGGGTGGCTGTCCTCCCGGCGGTGGCTGCTGTGCCTGGATAATCGCCGCCCCGGATGAGAAAACCATCACGATTATCACGAACAAAACGGTTGGGCGCATGATTTTTATCCGCATAACGGGCTTATTTCCTCGATAGAATTCATAATCCAGTGTAGTTTTAACCCACCGCACTGTCAAACGTCCCATGTTAGAAAACCGTAACGGTGGTACATTTTACGCTTTGCGGATTAGCCGTTTTCTTGCTAATCTGATTGGGAAAGTGAGCGTAGAGACATGAAAACAATCAGCAAACTGTTTTTCGTTGGGTTATTGTTCTTAGCAGCCTGCACGGGTGGCCCGGATGCCAATCAGCAGGCCGCTGTACCAACATCGACGCTGGCACCCATCGTCAGTATGACACCCCGTTTTACTGCGACACCCGTGCCCAGCCGTACCCCGCTGCCGACTTTTACTCTGACTCCCTCCGATACACCCATCACGCCCACACCCTCCGATACACCCACGCCAACAGCCACACCGCCCATCACGGGTATCGTCGCGTCACTGCAAACGGTGAACGTGCGCGAAGGCCCCGGCGTGAATTACAGCGCAATACAGGCGCTTGTTCCCGGTACAGGTGTTGAAATTTTGGGGCAGAATGAGGATGGTCGCTGGCTCAATATTCGTTTGGATGATGGCAAGCAGGGTTGGATTTCCGCCAGCCTTGTCTATCGAAACCCATTGCCCACTTTGGAACCAACCGCTACCCCGTCGCCCAATCTGACGGCCCTTGCCCTCGGCACACCATTGCCAACAGCCGTTTTGGGCGGTTTTACCATCACCCCCACGCCGCCGCGTTCAGTCGTCACGCCTACACCACCTGGCGAAGTGGTTCCGACCATAACCTCAACTTTTGAACTCCCGGTCATTGATGTCGGCTCCATCCAGAAAACGGCTACGGCGCTGGCGGGTGGCATTGATGCGCCTCAGTTTACGGCGACCTTCACGCCTTTTGCCAACGTTACCGCTGGCCCGACTATTCCGGTCATCGGGGCGACCTTTACGCCTTCATCTGGCGGTGGCGGTGAAGGTAGCACCAGTTCGCAGTCCGGCGTTGATGTTCTGGCCTATTGTGACAACCGCGTTTTTGGACGACCCGCGCCCACCACGCTGAATTCAGGCGCGACCATCGACGTTTTCTGGAGTTGGTACGCCAGCGAACCGGATTTAATTCAGCAGCATCTCGATAACGTGATTTATGAAGTTCAGGTGGATGGTGTGACCTTGGATAACTGGCGGCTCTACCGCACCAGTGTCCGTAAACAGGCCGACGGCAACTATTATGTCTATTGGTTTGTGCCCTATGGCCCCTTAGCCTCCGGTCAGCATACCATCAGCTATGCCGTGAGCTGGAAAGCTCAGATCACCGATGGCTATGATAATTATGGCCCCGGTACCAATCGCCCCAGCGAGAGCGGAAGCTGTACCTTTACCGTTCATTAAGATTGTATGGGGGAATTCAATCGAATTCCCCCACATTTCAAAACAGCATCGTTCGGCGTTCATCCAATGCCCGAATCACCTCGCGATCAGCTTTACCAAAACTGTACCGCGCCAATTCGTCGGGCAGTACCCATGCGTAATCGTTAACACCGAGCGTTTGCGGTTCGCCGCTCACATAACGACAGGTGAATGCGTGCAGCGTAATTTTGAAGTGCGTGAAAGCATGTTGAACTGAAGTGAAAAGCTCACCCACTTCAACTTCGATACCCAATTCTTCCCGTAATTCGCGCTTCAAGCACTCCGGTAGCGTCTCGCCTGCTTCGACTTTTCCGCCGGGGAATTCCCATAAACCGCCCAATAGCCCCTCCAATGGTCGCTGCGCAATCAGAAGTTTTCCCTCGGTATTCCAGATCATCCCGGCAGTGACATCATAATGCGGAGTCGCGGCCTTTTGTTTTTTCACCGGACGCTGTGCTTGTGTGCCCTTCGCGTAAGCCTTACATTGCTGCTGGATAGGGCACTCGCCGCAAACTGGGTTGCGCGGTTTGCAAACTACCCGCCCCAATTCCATCAGCGCCTGGTTATAGTCACCGGGTCGTTCCGGTGAAAGCCATTCTTCAGCCAGTTTCCACAACTGCTGTTTTACCGCCGGTTGAGTGACATCTGCCTCCAGATTGGTCAAACGCGCGAATACCCGAATCACATTACCATCCAGAACGGGCACATGCTCCCCAAAAGCAATACTGGCAATAGCCCCCGCTGTATATCGCCCTATACCAGGGAGCTTCTGCAACGCCTCCGCCGTCTCAGGGAATTTTCCGTCATACTCGCGTGCAATTTCCTGCGCTGCCCGATGCATATTACGGGCGCGGCTGTAATAGCCCAGCCCTTCCCATAGTTTGAGTATGTCTGATAATGGCGCAGCCGCTAAATCATGGACAGTCGGGTAGGCCGCCAAGAAACGGGCATAATACGGTTTTACAGTTTCGACCTGAGTTTGTTGCAGCATCACTTCCGAAAGCCAGATGGAGTATGCATTTTTGCTTTGCCGCCAGGGTAAGTCAGCAGCATGTTGGTCATACCAGAACAGTAAGTCAGAATGTAACGCCATAAATCCCATTTTCATCTATACTTGTTTTCAAATCACGAAAGCCCCTCAGGGTTGGGGTTTTGTGAGGCAGGGAATGCCACGATCATAATAATTCAGCCTTGATAATCTGCCAATCCGGCAACTGTGAGTAGGTTTACTATGCCCCTCAGAAACAAACGCTTCGTGATTTCCTTTGATAATGGTCATGCCGCTTTTGCTGTGCACGTATCGCGCCGCTTCGACCCAACATCGGTTTCACGGACGTTAGGATTTTCCGAACCACTTCCCACCATCTATGTTACGGGGGGGGCAGGCGCTATGTCGCCGGAAGATATGAAAGCCACTGCTAACATCGTTGAAAAAGGGCTGGCGCGTTTTGCCGAAGAACGCGGCGCAGTGGTGATTGATGGCGGTACTCACGCGGGTATTCCCATTTTGCTGGGGGATGCTCGCCAGAAGAACCGTTATCACTTTCCGCTGATTGGTATTGCTCCGCTCGAATTGGTTCATTATCCTGGCTACACTGAAGGTGGACCCGAAACCCTCAATCCTGCTCATTCCCATTTCGTGCTGACAGCCGGTGACGAATTTGGCGATGAATCCGATATGATTACCCAATTGACGTATAATCTCTCCGGTTCAGGGCAGCAGCCTGCGTTAGGGATTCTTATCAATGGTGGCAAAATCGCCCGTGAGGAAGTCTACGCCCGTACCACCTCTGAAATCTCCCTGCCATTAATCGTCATTCAGGGAACAGGTCGCTTTGCTGATATGCTTGCCCGCGCTTTTTATGAGGGTGAAACGGACGACGAAAAGATAACCGCTATTGTCAAAAAGGGACAGCTTTCCGTTGTTTCTGTTCATGATGGCCCGGATGATCTTTATGCCAAGCTCAAGACGTTATTCGACAGCCACAAGGTGCCTGTTGTGTCTCGAACGTAGGTTTCGCCTTTCACATTAACGCCTGTTATAATAATTGAATTTGAATTCGCATCCGAGGTATTTCCCATGCGTCGTTTTCGACCCTACCAGTGGATTATTCTTTTAGCTTTTGTTGCCAGTATTGTATATATAGCGGTGCAATCCCTCCTCGTTGCTGCGGAATCCGCACGGGTTGACGCTGCTTTTCAGAAGGATGTAACAGCTACTCCTTATGCAACGATTGTCAGCCCCATGCCCGATCAATCTGCTGAGGCATTCGCTGCTCAGGCCTATGGGTATTCGCAGTCTGCTGCGACTGCCGCAGAGGATGCCCAGCGCTATGCCCAGGAAGCGGCTGATGAAGTCAGCAAACATATGGAAACAACCAATAATCTCTTGGGCTTATTCCAAAATGTTACCGCAATCGTCGGTGTATTAATTCCAATTTTGGCGGTTGCAGGTGCTTATTTAGGCTTTAATCAGATTAATGAGGCGCAAAAACGCCTCGATCAGGCGCAGACTGATTTCCAGGCCGATGTGAAAGCCAAGCAGGATGAATTAGATAAAATGCGCGCTGACCTGGAGTTAAGTGCCGGAACGCAAAGAGACAATATTGCTAATGCCACTTTGGCTTTGTCACTTCTACCGCAAGGCGAGCGTCAATACAAAATTGGAGACTTTGAAGGCGCAGTTGATGCCTACCAGCGCGCGCTAAAGCTTGACCCGGACAGCATCATCCTGCATTACCGTCTGGGCTATGTATATACTCAGTCTGGCAGACTCGAAGAAGCTGAAAAACATTTGACTGACGCACTCAAAACAGACCCCGGGTTTGCGCCAGCCTTAGCCTGTCTTGGATATGTCTATCGGCGCATCGGCGAGAAAATGCCCGATGGAATCGAACGTAACATGAAGCTCGACCAAGCATCGAGTAAGCTGTTGGAAGCCCTCAAAAGTTCGCCGAAATTGATTGATGAAGATGGTGAGTCGTGGTGGGGATCGCTGGGTGGTTTGTACCGTCGTCGTGGTCAGATTGATGACGCAATTTTCGCTTACAAGCGCGTAGCCGAAGCTACTCCAAATTCATCTTATGCCTTTGGTAATCTGGCGCTTCTGTACGCTCAGAAGGGCGATACCACAGCCATGCTGAATATGTACGAAAAAATGGAACCGCTGGCTTACGGTGAGGTACAGGGCACACCTGATAATTATTGGGGATTTGCGGATTTGCTCACAGCACGGCTGGCTTTGGGACGTATCGAAAAAGCCGAAGAAGCCTTAGCATCGGTGTTCCGAACCATGCCAATGGAATCGCCTTATGCATCCGAAAGTCTGATCGAAACCCTGCATCGTCTGCAACGTGCGCTCGGTGAAGAACGCTCCGTGCATATTCAATCCTTTATTGAGCGTATTCAGGCGCACGTTGCTTCCAAGAACGGCACGAACGTCCAATAGACTTGAACTGGAAGAAAGAGTCTTGCAAAGCCCATAAAATCCGCTATACTTCCCTCCATTCGGGCAATTAGCTCAATTGGTAGAGCACTCCTTTGACGTGGGAGGGGTTAGAGGTTCGAGTCCTCTATTGCCCACAACCGAGAATCTATTCAAAACAAAAGCCAGCAGGTAAGCCACGCTGGTTTTTTGTTTTACCCTCCTTTTATGACCCTGTTTTGTATGTGGTCTGGGGGCTTGCTATACTACGACCAACAATAATTACCCGAAAACGTATTTCGATATCCACATTCGAATAAACTGAAAATCACCAGCATATCAAAAAGGCTCTCTCATGATGCAGTACAGGAATCCGGTCATCCCGGGATTTTATCCCGACCCAAGCGTTTGTCGTGTAGGGAATGATTATTATCTGGTCACAAGCACCTTTGAATATTTTCCCGGTGTGCCGCTTTTTCATAGCCGTGATCTCATTCATTGGCAACAAATCGGCCACTGCCTGACCCGTAATAGCCAACTTCCATTAGGCAATACGGGAAGTTCCGGCGGAATCTATGCGCCAACGATTCGTCACCATAATGGCCTGTTTTACATGGTCACAACGAACGTTACGGCGGGAAAACATTTTTATGTTTATACTGACAATCCCGCTGGGGAGTGGTCGGAACCTGTTTGGATAGAACGCCCCGGTATTGATCCATCATTATTTTTTGACGATGATGGTAAGGTCTATTTTTCGTGGACAAACCTGGGGGGAATCTTCCAGAGCGAGATAGAAATTCAGACAGGGAAACTGCTCACACCCGATCAACAAGTATGGTCGGGTACAGGAGGTCGCTACCCTGAAGCGCCGCATCTGTACAAAATCAACGGTATCTATTATCTCATGATCGCCGAAGGAGGAACCGAATACGGACATATGGAAACCATCGCGCGGGCTTCTAACCCATGGGGGCCATTTGAATCCTGTCCGCGCAACCCGATTCTCACCCATCGCAATCTCGGTTCTAAATCTATTCAAGCGACAGGCCATGGCGACCTTATACAAGCACACGATGGTAGTTGGTGGATGGTGTTTTTGGGCTTTCGCTGTACGAGGCAGTTTTCGCTTTATCACCACCTCGGACGTGAGACCTTTTTAGCGCCAGTGACCTGGGATGGCGATGGGTGGCCCGTTGTCTACCATGATGGAACGATTGACGAAACAATGGAAGCAAATTGCTTGCCACCACACAAAGTGGACGTTGAAGCAGCGCGCGACGACTTTGATACCGCGAACCTCCGCCTGAGTTGGAACTTCCTCCGCAATCCACATCCTGAGGATTGGTCATTGACGGAGCGCCCCGGATGGCTGCGTTTGAAAGGGTCAGCAGTTACCCTCAATGATCTGGCTTCGCCCGCTTTCATAGGCCGCCGTCAGCAGCATATGGCGTGTCAGATAGTCGCTTGTCTTGATTTCTCACCACAAAAGATGGGAGAAGAAGCTGGTTTGACCGTTCTCATGAACGACAGTCATCACTATGAAATTGGTCTGACGTATCGGGATGGTTCGCGCACGATCTTCGTCCGGCGGCGTATTGGCGATTTGACGGCCATTGTCGCGCAGGAAGCTGTTCCCACAGGCATTGCCGTATTGAAGATTCAAGTGTCCCCTGAATCGTATACATTTTCTTACATCATAGGCGATCAACCGGAGCATACGCTGGCTTCTGGCAGCACGCGCTACATGTCATCCGAGGTGGCGGGAGGGTTTACCGGCGTTTACATCGGTATGTATGCGACTGGAAATGGCGAACCTGCGACAGTTCCGGCTGATTTTGACTGGTTCGAGTACGAGCCACACTAATCCGTTTACGTTCGAAGCCGGATGCTTGGCATTTCCCTCTAACCATTCGATGAGTTAATAGCCAAATCCACCCGGCTTTGACAATAAGTCTAGAGCCTTTAATGGTGTGTTGGTACGTTTCACTAAATTCGCTGATAGACACCCTGCTTAGCCGTTATTGCATGAGAAAGTGTGATTCCCATGCTGCCATCGCGCAGGCTTATAGCTAACGATAGCGACAACCCAGCTTTCCTCACCATTCCAGAGAGATAAAATCCTGCTTCTGCTGTCCTCATCAATTCCACAGTATGCAAGATAACCATCTGAACTCCATGAGAATTCACCAGTATGTGTGTTAAACAATATTTTGCCTTCTGTGTTCTCAACACCCAGATTATAGGAAGGGATTCCTGATGCGAGTTGGGAAGACAGAATCATCTGTCCACCTTCAGCTAACCAACTCCATGCATTGTCGCTCGAAATCGGAAACTCTTTGACAATGGCTTCACTTTTCAGATCCCACACTACAATTTCTTTCATACCAGATGGTGAGGAATCGGGATACACGGTAAATCCAATGAAACCATCATCTATCCATGTTGCATAATCCGGTTTTAACTCAGGAGCAAGACGGATAAATGAATCAATATCCGGGGATCCATTCTTGAACGATACACCATCCCATACATAAACGCCGTCCTCATCGTTCCTCTGCGAACCAAACATCAATTGTCCGCTCTTGCTCCACTTTACTCCGCTATCCCAACCATCTGGATTCTGGCTCAGATCGGTGGTTGAGTTGCCATCCCATAAATAAGTCTCTGGAGGAGTATCAAGATTTGACCAGCCGTATTGGATCGTAAATGCGAGTCGTCCATCATAACTCCAATAGGTGTAGAACGTATCAGCATGATTCAGCCTGTCTTCTGGCATAATGT